>CAXGRO010000466.1:0-4983 GCA_964012055.1 uncultured bacterium | reverse complement strand
GCACTGCGGGTGACCGAATGCGGCAGGCGCAGCCAGCCGATTTGTTTGCCGTCTAGATCAAAGTCGACGGTGGAGATTATTTTTGTCATGATTTTATTGGGTTTCCAAACCGTAGAGGCTATTTTTGTCACGAGATTAATTGAGTTTCAAGAAGATAAAGGAATATGCCATGAATCGCCAAGACACCGATACAGACTGGTTTGTAGTTGAACCACCCGAGCCGCCCAACGAGGGGATCATGTTTGTCGACCACGCCAAAAACGGCCGCAGCGGTCACCTGGGCCACGCCCTGGTCGAGTACGCGCCGGGCAAGATACTGGCATTCTACGCCAACTGCTCCGATTTTAAAAAAGGCCACAGCGGCGACGGCTGGATGGAATACAAGCGCTCCGAGGACGGCGGCCGCACCTGGAGCGCGCCCAACGTTTTGGAATACTCAAAGCAGATGTACGACCAGGACGTGGGGCACTCGGTCATGTGCGAAAAGGCGCTGTGGACCGACGACGGAGCGATCTTGCTGCTCAACCTGGAGTGCCGCGGCAAGGGGTGGGAGCCGCTGGCGGTGCCGACCTATCTGCGCAGCACCGATTGCGGTTTCACCTGGGAGGCGGCACGGCCTATGGGCGACGAGCCGGCCCGCATCTGGGATGTAGTCCATCACCAGGGTTGCATTCTCGTCCTGGAGCTGTGCAACGACAGCACCGTGCACTGGTACGGCAACCGGCCGGAACACCATTACGCGCTCCACGCCAGTCAAGACAACGGGCTCACCTTTTCGCGGCGCAGCGTCCTTCCATTAGACGTGCAGGGGCGCGGCTACGGGACCATGGCGACGCTGCCCGACGGCCGGCTGATCGCCTATGTCTACAACATCAACGACGAAAAGCATCTCGACTATGCGATTAGCGACGACGGCGGTTGCACCTGGAGTGCCGTGCAAAGGGCCTTCATGGCGAAGAAAATTCGCAACCCCCAGATGACCGCGTTTGGGGACGGTTTTGTGCTGCACGGCCGCAGCGGTAACCAAGGCGAGGGGAGGAATAACTTTGTCCTCTACACCTCGCGCGATGGGGTGAATTGGGACGCCGGCCGGTATTTGCGCATGGGCGAAGCGCGTGCCGGCGCTTACTCCAACAATTTGATTGTCAGGGACGCGGACACGGGGGAAGTAGAAGGATTACTCATTCAGGTTTCTCACGCCTATGAGGAATACATGACCAATGTGCTGCATTGGTGGTTGCGCTAGTGTGACTCGTTGGCGCGAGGCCGGCGAGTCAGTACCCGTAGCCCATTGCTCGATATCTACTTTTTCCCAGGGCATATTCAAATCTCCTTCAGTCTTCTGAGAATTAACCGTCTTTTAGGTTTCGATTTGTAAAGTCGTTGCACCAAGCGGCCGTCAGCCGGCGCCTGCCTGGTTGGGGTCGGCGCCGCGCGTTAGCAGGTAGTCGACCAGGGCGCCGTTGCCGTAGCGGGCGGCCCAGCCCAGCGGCGTCGACTGGAGCTGGTCTTCCAGGGCGTTGGGGTCGGCGCCGGCGTCGATGAGGGCGCCGGCGAAGTCGACGATTTCGGCCGGGGTGTGGCCGTAGGTATCGGGGTTGCAGGATTTGGCGGCGAGGTGGTGGAGGATGGTGAAATTGGCGCGGGACGAGCGGTGGTTGCGCACGTTGGGGTCGCAGTCGTGGGCCAAAAGGCGCTCAAGGTTGCGCTGCAGGCTGCGGCGGTTCCAGCCCTTGTTGTTGATTTTGAGGTTGCCGATGCGCCAGCCGCGGATGGCCTGCGACAGCAGATTGAAGTGGTTTTCTGCGGGGACGGCGGGGCCGTGGGCCAGGCAGTGCTCGAGGACTTCTTCGTTGCCGGCCAGCAGCGCGCTCCAGGGCAATTTTTCGCGCTCGTCGGGGTGCGCCTGCAAGTGCTCGGCGAGCGCCGCCATATCGCCGGTGAGGCAGTAGGACAGCGGATCGGCGACGGCGCCGTGGAGAAAGAGCAAATTGGCCAAGCGCCGGTCGCCGGCCTAGTAGGGCCAGTGCACGGCGCCGCCGGAGGTGGTATTGGGCGGGGTTGGTGCGGGCGCCGCGCTCCAATAGCAGGGCGGCGATTTCGTAGTGGCCGCGGTTGCCGGCCAGCCACAGCGGCTCACCCCACTGGTCGATGGTCTCGCCGGCGACCTTGATGGTGTGCGGCGCATCCGGGTCGGCGCCGGCGTCGAGGACTAGACGCAGGGTTTCGAGGTGGCCGCGCACCCCGGCGCTGTCGCCCAGCGCCGCAGCCTCCCACAGTCCGTAGGGGGTGCCGCGGCCGATGAGTAACCCGGCGATGGCGGTGTGGGCGGGGTATAGGTGGTTGGAGACCTTCCAGCTGTGCGACAGGCAGCGCCGCAGCGGCTCCCAGCCGTCGGCGTCGCGGTGCTCGACCGAGGCGCCGTGCTTGAGCAGGGTGGAGACCAGCGAGATGTCGGCGCGGCCAATGGCTTTGAACAGCGGGGTCTGGCCCCGGTTGTCGGCGGCGTTGACCAGGGCGGGATCGTCGGCGAGCAACTGCAGCACGGCGGCTGTGTCGCCGCGGGCGGTGGCGGCGGCGATTTCCTGGCCGCCGGACGTGGTGCCGCGTTGATCTTGCAGGAAGTCCTCTATAAGAGCGACAATTGTGTCCAGGCCGCGGTCCTGGGCCATGGCCAGGGCGGAGGTGGCGTCGCGGTAGGGGTAGATGCCGTTGAGGGGATCGGCGCCGTGCTCGAGGAGGAAGCGCACGGCCTCGGGTTGATTGCCACAGACGTCGCAGTGGAGGGCCTGGTGCTCGTCGGTTTCGGCGGTGTCCTAAGTGGCGAGCTGGAGCTGGGCGGCGAGGATTTCCTGCAGGCGGGGCAGGTCGCCGGCTTCGGCGGCGGCGCAGAGGTCGGGGACGGTGAAATCGTTGGCGGTGGTGGTCATAAGAACCCTCGTGGAGACTACCGCCTGCAGGCGGTAGAGGAAACGAAGGTCGCACAAAAGGTGCGAATCCTTCTTGTGAATTTATCTGTGGGAGAAGTCAAGGACCTCTCTAGTGGATGAAGAGACAGATGAAATGGGCGACTTCTCTATCTGCTATGAGTAGGTTTGCAGCGCTTCTTCGTCGCCCATTTGCTCGAGAAGCGCCTGCAGGCCCGTTAAGTTCTGCCGCAGACTCTCTTCGGCATCGGTATCCATTCGGTGATCGAGAATGCCTATGGGTCCATCGTAGCCCGAGTCCTTTATCATGGACAATACATCTTTGTCCTGCTCGCCCTGGGATAAGGGAAGAATTTTTTCACCTCCGGGTGTCATGCCGTTGAGGTTGAGGCAGGTGAGATAGGGCAGCATTTCGATGAAGGCGGCGGGCATGAGGGGAAGGTGGTCGTGGCCGTGATGGAAATTGTAGACAATGCCGATGTTTTTAGATTCGAGTCGCCGGGCAATCTCAATCATGTTTTTGGGTTCTCCGCCCCAGCCGCCGTGATTGTAGATTCCGTATTTACAACCCAGGTCGTTAAAGACATTGGTCAGGATACCGATTTGATGAGTGGCTATTTCGAACCGAGCTTCGTCGGCCATTTCGTCTTCGTTTGCCACGCTGCACGTTCGCCAAACTTCGATGTTCAGCTTGTTTCTTTGAATGAACTCGATGACCGCTCTGAGCATGGGATCGTCCACCGCGCTTTTTTCGTCCTGCGGATATCCGCCCGCAAGCCAGAACGTACTCAGCGCGATGCCGCGATCGGTCAGCTGCTTCAGTTCTTCATCGAAGGTGCCGATATCGCCCTCCCGCCAATCGTAGGCGAGGGCTTTTATGCCCAGGCGCTGCAGCATTTCGGCGCGCTCCTTTGGGCCCCGCTTGGCGGCGTCAAAAGGAACAATGCACCAGGCCAGGAGATTGTCTTTGGCAAAAATATTCATAGAAAATCTTTCGTGGAAACCCATCCTTTTAAGGATGGGAGAAAACGAATTCGCACTCAACGTGCGATTCTGTTTGGCTCGGTTGCAGCGACTCTGTACTTCTATATGATCTCGTCTCTTTCTATTGCACCACGCCGCGTATGGCCGGCTGGTGCTCGGCCAGGCGGCCCGCCCTGATCCAGCCGCCCTGGATTACGGCGATGAAATTATCCGGTGTTTCCAACGCCGCCACGTTGAAATAGGTGGGGTGGTAATGCGCTTCGACCAATCCGGGCAAGATGGTGCCGCCGTTGGCGTCGATCTCTACGGCGTCGGGGCTGGCCGGCGGTGCTTCCAGCGCCGGGCCGGCGTAGGTGATTTGACCGTCTTCAATTTGTACCACGGCGTCGGCGACCGCTGCGGCCCCCGTGCCGTCGATGAGTTTGCCGTGGGCGATGCGGGTTGTACCTGTGGCGTTTTCCATTTTGATTTCTCCTTGGGGATGCAGCCGCGCAATCACCGCGACGGATATATGGGAATAACTAAAAAAATCTGCAGAGGTGTGGTCAACCGGTGCGGCTAAGCAGCGGTGAATTGAAACGCGTATAGCTTGCAGTCGCGCAAAACAAAGCGCAGCCGTATGGGTTTTCCCGCCAGTCCACTGACGTCCTGGTTCTCTCCCCAGGAGACCGGCAGGCGCACCGAGTTACCGCAGAGGAACGACGCGTCTTCTGCGGTGTAACCGCTGATGGGTGTGCCGTAGGCGTCTTGGATCTCGACTCGCACCGAGCCGCCGCCCCCGGTGTCGAGGTTGAGTTCCAGTCGCTCTCCTGCAAAGAGGATGATCGGGGTGACGATTTCGCCTCCGGCGTAGTCGGCGTCGGCCGAGACAAAGCCGTCGAGGCGCAGGATGGCGCGACCGATGCCGGAGAGGTGGCCGTCTGCCGCCGGGTCGAGCAGGCCGTCGTGGTCGCGGTTGTTGCCGCTGTAGTAGAACCACAGCTCGTCGCCCATGCGGACGGGGTTGGGCATGGCCCACACCATGCGCGAGGAGAAGCTGCCTTCGGGCCCGGGGCTGATGAACGGCCGGGGG
>CAXGRO010000465.1:0-4995 GCA_964012055.1 uncultured bacterium | reverse complement strand
GAAGCAGACGCTGCGGGAGACGGGCGCCGGGCGATCGACGAGCGCTATCGGGGTAGGGAGGATTATATAGAGCGTTGCGTGGAAGTTGCCGAGCAGTTGGTGGGCGAGCGTTTGTTGTTGCGGCGGGACGTGGCGCGGGTGGCCCAGCGAGCGGGGCAGATGTACGATTGGGCGATGCGTCGAGAACGGGGATAAAAGAGTTACAAGTCAGGAGGCGATGATGAAAATACCAATCACTATGTGCCACGGCATTAGTCCCTCGGGGGATTACCCGCTGAGTACCGAGCACTTTGCCGAGTTGGTGGGCATTGCCGGCGAAATGGGGTTTAGTTCGATTGATTACGACCAGTTGGCGGCGTGGCGCGCCGGCCAGGGGGGCTTGCCGGAGCGGCCGATCATGTTCGACTTTGACCACCCGGTTGAGTCCATGCGCTACGAGGTCCACGAAGCGCTGGCAGAACACGGCTATGCCGGCAATCTCTTTATCAATACGGGGCCGATGGAGGGGGAGGGCTATGGTGTGGAGACGGTGAGCTGGGAAGAGGCAGGGTAGTTGATAGACTTGGGGTGGCATATTGGGGCACACACGGTGACGCATCCCAATCTTTCTGAGTTGTTTAAGGAAGATCCAGAGGGGGAGAAGTTGCAGTGGGAACTGGAGCAGTGCGACCGGACATTAAAGGAGAAATTGGGAGTTGAAGCTAGGGACTTTGCGTTTACGGGAACGAGCTGGAGCAGTGCGGCCGAAAAGCGGGTGATGCAGCGCTATCGCTTTGGGCGGCTGTGGATTATTGGGGCGCATTACCAGGCCGACGGGGAGCAGGTGCGCTACGCCGAGTTGGCGGGGGTGGAAGGGGAGGACGAAGCGGACGGGGGACCGCCGCTGGCGGCGCGGTATATAACACAGGAGACTCCGGCTTATCGGCTGCCGTCGATGGAGATCCAGTGTGCGCTGATGCACGAAGCGGGGGCGTTTCAGCGGTATTTGGAGGGGGCGTTGGAGTAGGCAGGGCAGTAATACAAATATCGATGAGTTTAGGAAATAAAGCTCAACGCATTTGTCCGTGCACAGGAATGACAAAGTACGGCGTCTGAATACGCCAATCGGGCCAGTGTATAGCCGGTCCGTCGACAGGCTCAAATTCAAAAAACACCATCAGATCCCACTCGGGGTCAATCGCATCTCCAGGGATTTCTACTGAGTGGCCGTTTCCGTCGCCGCCCATGTCGAGGCAAGCAAAATCGAGCGCCTGGTGGTCAATCCGGTAATAACAGCGGGCCACGCGTAGGGGCTTAGAAGACTCAAAGCGGAGATGCAGGGCTAGGTCGCGACCAGCATTAGCATGGTTCGGTGGATCAAAGGCGACGCTGGCCGGATCGGGATGCGTGTCGCCGCCTGGGAAAGGGTCGGGTTGAGATGACGGCATTTCTGGCGTTTCGGCGATGAGTTGATCGACCGTGGCCAGGTCGCGCTCAACCACTCCCAAATCGTCCTTCCAATGGCCGCAGTGGCGTCGCTCGCGGTGGCCAAAGACCAAATCGTCAAAGTATTTGCCGTCGGCCGCTGCAGACAGGGCGGACCACTCGTCCCGAGCCTGGGTCAAAAGCTGGCGGATTACAGGCAGGCGCTGATTTTCGCCGGTCTTGCGGTAGAGCGCCAGGTGGGTGGTGGCCAACAGGCGGTGAGCGTGGTATTGGGCCAGGTGGGCCATCAGGGTGAAATCGAGGCAGGTGTAGTGCTGTTCTGGATCGTTTGAAGGCGCATCGAAATCGGCCAGCAGGGCGCGGGTTTGGGCGGCCAATCGCTGCAGGTAGTGGGCAACGTGGGGCGGCGTCCACTTGCCGCAGAGCCGGTTGTGCAAAACGTCGTCGACGTATTCGTCGACGCGGTAGAATTGGGTCGGGTCGGTTGGCTCGGTAAATGCGTCTTCGTCCAGGTTTTGGCCGGCGAAGCGCTCGGTCCAAAACGTCCACAGGCTGGCCGAATATTGCAGCACCACGGTGAGCAGGGGCAAAATCTGGCTGCCAGTGCGGTAGAGCTGCTCGGCTTGATCGGCGGCGGGGCCAAAGCGGTGGCGCAGTTCGCGGCGCCAGACTTCGGGGTCGGTGTTGGGGGCATAGCCCAGGCGGCCGAAGAGCAGATAGAATAGCCAGTGGCGCCCCTGCTCGTCGGCGTTGGAGCGGAAATCGGGGTGGGAGACTACAGACCAGGCCGGCTGTTCGTCGCGCACCCCCTTGTGCGACAGCGGCGCCATCACTTCAAAGCCCTCACCCGTGGGAAAACAGGTGGCGGCAAAGCGCCGGACCCATTCGGGGTCGCTCCACAGCAGGGCGCGTTGACTGCCGCCGCTCCACAGGCGGTGGACCAGGGGGTATGGTCGGGGTTTGCGCAGCATGTCCCAGGTGCCGTAGCGGCGGTAGTTGTTGCGCTCCAGGTCGTACTGCTTGACGGCGGGCATGGGGTAGGGCATGCCCAAATGCTCGCACCAGTGTTTGGTGGAGACCACGGTGTCGGCCACCATGCTTTGGGCCAGCTCAATGGTGGCATCGGTCAGCCCCTTGGCGCGCAGGTCCAGGCGAATGGGGCGGCCGCAGGCGGCGATGGCGCGAAACTGTGGCTCGTAGTATTCGGCCTGGTGGTCTTCGTCCACGCCCGACTCGTAATTCATGCGAAATTGCACGCCGTCAATGGCCGGGCAGGCGGCCAGTACGTGGCTCAGGCCGGCGGCGTTGTAATCGGACAAAATGTCTGGGGTGAGTCCTTCGACCATGGAGTCGCCGTAATCGGCGGCGTGTTGCGACCACACGCCAAAAGTAAAATGCAGGCCGCGGCGGCGCGTCATTTCGGCGACGCGAACGAGCATGTCGAGGTGGCGGCGGCACTGCTCGGGGGTAAAGTCGATGGGTTGGACCTGGGGGAATTCGGGCACGTCCAGCAAAAACGGATAGGGCGGGGAGAGATAGGCGATCTGGTGGCCAAAAGTGAGGCTCAGGTTGTTAAAGCGGCAGCGCGCCAAGCGGCTCAGGTACTCGTCCCAAAACTCCTCGCTGTAGAACCACTCGTTTTCGAGGGTGCGGTTGGTGAGAAAGAGTTGCAGGCCGCGCCAGCTCAAATACGGGGTCTCGGCGGCGGGCAGGACGGCGTCAAAAAGCGAGTCCGAGGCGGCCAACTCGACGGCGCGCCCCACTTCGAGCAGGGCGTAGGTGAGGCCGCGCTCGTCGCTGCCGGCGACGACGACCTGGTGTGGCGAAAGGGGTTGGATGAGCAGCGATTCGGGCTGCGGCGGACAGGACTGTGGGGATGTCGCCAGCGCTTGATCTACGGCTGCCGATTGGCCGGCCAGGCCAATGATAAAGCAGGGATCCGATTTGGGTTCTTGGCGTTCCCGGACGGTTTCGCCGCGGGCGCTCAGGATGCGGTCCAATTCGTCTGCGGCCCAGCGCGCGGCAGTGGGCAATTCGGTGTCTATGATTAAATCCATGGGAATTCTTTCGCGAGTATATAGTTTGGCACTATAGCTGTAAGAAACACCTTTTTAATCCTGTTCTTCTAACCATTCCAGGTTAAATCGCGCCACACTGATTTTTTCCCTGTCTCTCTTCTTGCCATTGGTATAGAGACACAGAACCATCCCGTCGGGCGTCACCGCCAGATCGCTGTAGCGCGACGGGTTGTGCCCCAGCAGGCGCGAGACCGGCCACGTCTTGCCCTCGTCGCGGCTCATGTAAATGGTCATTTTCTGCGGCGAGTTACCCGGTGGCGGGTTGGAGAAGAGCAGCACATTTTTCCGCTCCTTAGCCGAGTCGGCATAGCGCGCCAGGCCCGCGTGCAGGTTGCGGCAGCCCACGTCGTGATGCTGGCCGAGTTCGCAAAGACTTTCGCCGCCGTCGTCGCTGCGCGCAAAGTGGCGTTTGCCGGTGACGCGCGTATTTTTGCGATAACTGATGTAGATGCCGCCGTCGGCTATTTCCACCAGGGCCACTTCGTCGGAACCGTCTGGCAAGACGGCGCCGGTTTGCCAACTCTGGGCGCCGTCGTCACTGTAGAGCAGACCGCCGCGCACCCCCGGCACTTGGCCCGGCTCACCCTCCTTGTAGAGGAAGGCCGGAATGACCAGTCGCCCGGCGCGAGGGCCGCGATCGAGTTGGATGCCGTGCACGCAATTGTTGTTCCAGCCAACCCAGCCATCGTCGTTGGGTAGGGGGCTCACGTAGAAGGGCTCAGACCAACTCTGCCCTTCGTCCGTGCTCTTGAGCAGCCAGAATCCGCCCCCTTGCCGGGCGTATTCGCCAAAGTACCCCAGATCGTGCGTTACGTCATCGGGCATCTTCCAAAAGGCGATGAATACGGCCCCTGTGTTGCGCTCTTCAAAGACGGCGCCGAGAAATGCGGAGACGCCTTCTTCGGAAAAAATGACGGTCTGGCGCTGCCAGGTCTTACCGCCGTCCTCGCTGCGCGACATCAAGACGTCGATCTGGTGGCCGCTGTCGGCCAGCGAGTTGTGGCGTTTTTGGCATATGGCGATGGCCGTGCCCTGTTGCGTGACGATGAGTCCGGGCAGGTGCAGGCCAAAGCCGTCGTAATCGTGGTATTCGCCTCCGGTGCGGTCCACCCTGATTTTTAATCTGGGGCGCTGTGCTTTTTGCTCTTCGTTGAGGCCGTGCAATTGGACGAGTATGGTGTCGGGCTCTTTGGTGCTGTAATAAATGCGGCCGGTGAGGTTGTCGGCCAATTCCCAGTGGTGGTCCGGGGCTTGGGTGAGTGTTTCGCCCTGGCCCGGCAGGAATACGTCTAACCTTTCTAAAAATGGTTCACTCATGCATGCGCCTCCGGATTACTCGGCGATCTGCAAAGCGTAGAGCCGCGCATTCAACAAACGAAAGCGAATGCGCAGAGGAAACAAACTCTGTGTCCAGATATTTTTAATGTTTTCGTTGCCGCAATACTGTGGACACTTTTTCGATTTTGAGCGGATTTTTGTAAGGTTGAAATTC
>CAXGRO010000464.1:0-4996 GCA_964012055.1 uncultured bacterium | reverse complement strand
AATTCGCCGGCTTCTACAACGGCGACGACCCCCAGGTCAAAAACTACGATCCCGAGCACAAGATCATCCTCTCGCCCTACAACGGCTCCGGCGGACCGCGCTGCCCCGACGCCGCCGAGCGCGACTCGCTGTGGCGCGGCAGCGAGCGCTACGGCATAGCGTTTTACGACCTGCCCGGCATCCAGTCGTGGGCAGACACCCGCGACGACGACGCCAAAGCCCTGGCCATGGGGCGCGCCGTGCACGACCGCTGGAACCGCGGCGACGTCATCAACAACCTGGCGCAGACCACCCTGGCGACTAACGCCTTTCTTTTGACCGGCGAGGAAAAGTACCGCGACTGGGTGGTGGAATACACCGACGCCTGGGTCGAGCGCGCCAAAGCCAACGACTGGATGATTCCCGACTCAGTGGGCCACTCCGGCAAGGTGGGCGAGTACGTCGACGGCAAGTGGTACGGCGGCCTCTACGGCTGGACCTTCCCGCACGGCTGGTACAACGTGCAGATGACCATTCTCGACGCCGCCGCCAACGCCTATTTGCTGACCCGCGACGACAAATACCTCGAACTGCCGCGGCGCCAGCAGGACCGCATCTTTGAACTGGGCGAAGAGCGCGACATTCGCAAAGAACACATGAGCCTCGAAGAACACTGGATCGGCCAGTTTAGCGCCATGGGAAAGAACACCAAGACCTTTCTGGTGCCCTACCGCCACGGCGACGCCGGCTGGTTCGACTGGCAGCCCATGTCGCCCATTTTCCCGGCGGCGCTGTGGAATTTGTCGATGGCCAAAGCCGATTGGCAGCGCCTCGATGAGTTGCGCAACCGGGAAGCCTACGATTGGAACGAGGTCGTCTGTTTTCACAATAAAGAAGACGGCGGCCACGAACAGCCCTGGCTGCGCTTTTTGACCGGCGACAACCCCAGCTACCCCGAGCGCATGCTGCAGGCCAGCCACCAGGAAGTGACGCGCCGCATCGCCCTGATTCGCGAAGAACGCCTAGTGGGCACCCGGCACAGCATCCACCAGTGGCAGGAAGTCAATCCGGTGAGCTCAGAGGCGCTGATCCAGCAAACGCTGGGGGCGCCGCAACCCATCTACAACGGCGGCCTGCTGCACGCCCGCCTGCGCTATTACGACGCCCGCGCCCGCCGCGCCGGCCTGCCGCCCGACGTCGCCGCCCTGGTGGAAAAACTGGAAGCCAAACGCACCGTAGTCCGCCTGGTCAACTTAAACTCAATAGAAGACCGCGAACTGGTCATCCAGGCCGGCGTCTTTGGCGAACACAGTTTCACCGGGGCCAAGTACAACGCCCTCAGCAGCGAATTCCCTGGAGATGCAGTCGGTTACGCAGCCCCGCCCGTCACCGCAGTTACCAATAAGGCCGACGTCGCCGGCACCCACCTCAAAGTAGAACTCCCGGCCGGCACCGAAATAACCCTGGACCTGGCGACCAACCGCTACGTCAACGACCCCTCGCACGCCAGCCTGTACTGACGGCAAAGGTCGCAGCCTGACCTGGATATTACTGAGGTAGGTACACACTCGATGGCAAAAGCGATGTCATCAATGCCGCCATTCGGTCTCAGTTGGAGAAAAAGGGCATCGCCATCAGTGAAAGAGATATGCAGATCGCCTCCATTGCCAAAGCAAATCAATTGATCGTTGTCACGCACAACGTCAGAGAATTTGCCCGCGTTTCCGGCCTGAAAGTCGAGGATTGGACAAAGCCAGCGTCGTAGTCCACCTCTGCAATAAAAATCTACTACCGCTTAAAGTCGTACTCCATCAATTCTCCCGTACCCTGCCACACAATGCCGTTGTGCCCCAGCCGCCGCGCCTCGCTGACAATGCGGTCAATCGTCTCGCGCGGCCAGCCCTCGCCGTGAATGATCGGGTACGAGGGAATGTCCGGCGCTAAATACAACTTCGTCTTCACCAGATCCCGCAGCACCAAGTCGGCCGTGGGAATGCGATAAGCCAGCGTCGCCGCCTCGTCGGCGCCAAACGCTTCCACGGTTTCGGGCATCCCCATGCCGTCGTAGCCGGTGAAGCGATAAACCACCTGCAGCGCGTCTTCTTCGGTCAGGTTGGGAATCTCCTCCTGCAAAAAGTGGGACCACTCGATAAACGTATTGCACATAAAAGCTGAAATATGCGACACCAGCGGGCTGGCAAAGTCGGCCATCTCGCCCCAGCGCAGATAGTTGTGCCCCGCCGTCAATGCCATGGACGCGGGATAGGTATCGGTGCCAAACTTCTTGCCCGGCGCCGCCGCGTGTACCGCAGCGCGAAAGCGCGCCAGATTGCGCGTCAGCAAATCGCAGCGAAAGCGCACCCAATCGATCACCCCGGCGCGCAGCCCCAGCGCGTGCACCACGTCAAAGAATCCAAATCCCAAACGCACCACCTCGCCCAGGCGCGCCCCGTCGAGCCGGTTTAACCCCTCGCGGACGCTCTTCACATCGGCTATCATCGCCTCCATGTCGTAGCCCATCTCACCGGCGGCGGCGGCGCACGAATCACAGGTGCAGCCAAAAAGCCCTAAGGGAAAACTGCCCATGGGATAGCGAAAATGGGTGATGTCAAGCGCGTCCAGGTCGTACTGCGTCGCCCAGTACACGCAGGCCGCCTCCATCCAATCCTGCACGTCGGCGCGCGACGGGCAGAACATGAGACGGCGAATCGTCCACGCCCCCCCATACGTCCACACCTGCAACCCCGCCTCCTTCAACTGCGCCACCGCTCTTCTAAACCCCTCGTCGTCGCCCTCGGCCGCTATCCCGGGGCCGCACAGCGCCTGGGCTTGCGGGTATTCGCGCGGGTCCACCGGGCGCCCGTCAAAATGCCGCAGCACTAAGGCGCCGAGTTCCTCCTCGGTGGGAGTGCGGCCGCCGTAGGGACTGAGCGCCATCAATTCGTCCGACACTTCCCCGGTAAAGGAGAGGACAACCATGTTTAAGCCGATCTCGTCGCGCAGCCGTTCGACGTAATCGGGGTAATTGAGGACCTCGTTGGTGGTCAGGTAAATACCGGTGAGCCAGTCGTTTGTCATGAGAGCACCGTTTCTTTCGTTTTACTGGTATGTGGACGGTCAGGTAGGGGACCGTCCCTCGCTCATTCTCGCCCGGCTTCCTGCCGGGATCCGATTCCAAAGGGACGGTCCGCTGTCCCGCGGACAGGGCCTTTGGAATCCGCTCTGGGACGGTCCGCTATCCGACCTTCGCAGAACGTGAATTAACTGAGCCGCGGCTATAATATAAACAATAGCCTTCGCAGGACAATCGAGAATTAATGCCGCGTTGTAGATAGACGGAGCAAGGGCGTTGCCTTATTATATAGGCCAATACGAGATAAAAGGCAGTTATGTACCACTATATCAACGGCTGCGGTAAAAGGTGGGCACACTCCCAGCGTCCCTAGTCAAAAGCTTGGTTTACCTCCTACCTTAAAGATGCCCACTCTAGTCTTTAACGAAGTACATTTCACTTGGAACGGAGGCCAGGTAGGGGATCATCCCACCCCAGTTCCCCCCCCAAATTAAAGAGAGAAAATGAAAGACTTCACCTCACGCGTCCCCCAATACACCTTCCCCAACACCCTCGAAGAACAAGAAGCCGCCCTGGCCAACAACCCATTACTGCAGCGCATGCTCGCCGCCCGCGCCGCCTACGACGACCCCCACCGCCCCATCTACCACTACGTCAACCCCGAGGCCATGCTCAACGACCCCAACGGGCTGTGTTACTGGCAGGGCAACTGGCATCTATTCTACCAGGCCTACCCGCCCGAAGACACGCGCCAACACTGGGGGCACGCCATCTCCACCGACCTGGTGCACTGGCGCGACTTGCCCTACTGCATTTACCCCAACCCCGAAGACAAGTGTTTCTCGGGCGCCGCCCTCGTCGAAGAAGAACGGGTCATCGCCATGTACCACGGAACGGAAGTAGGCAATATGGTCGCCGTGTCGAGCGACCCGCTGCTGCTCAACTGGGAGAAAGTGGCCAATAAAGCCGTCATCCCCATCAAAAGCGACGACGGCTCGCCCCTGTTCTACCGGGTCTTCGACCCGTGCATCTGGAAGAAGGACGGCATCTACTACTCGCTGTCGGCCGGCACCAAACCCCAAGGGCCGGCGGGCAAACCGGTGCGCGCCAACTTCCTGTTTAAATCGGCAGACCTCGAACACTGGACCTACCTGCACCCCTTTGTCGAGGACGACGCCTATACCCTGGTTGGCGACGACGGCGCCTGCCCCTATTTCTGGCCCATCGGCGAGCGCCATATTCTGCTCTTCTTCAGCCACATGAGCGGCGGCCAGTACCTGCTGGGCGACTACGATAAGGCGCGCGATAAATTTGTCGTAACGCACGGGGCCAAATTCAACTTCGGCGCCGCCGTGCCCGCGGGCGTGCACGCACCCTCCGCCACGCCCGACGGCGAGGGCGGACTGATCGTCATTTTTAACATGAACCCCGGCAAACCCACCCAGGGCTGGAACCAGATCATGACCCTACCGCGCCGCCTCACCACCAGCGGCGACGAACTGACCATCGAACCGACCGGCGACCTCGAATCACTTAGGGAATCGCCCCAGCACTTTGAGTCCATCGAACTGCCGGCCAATCAGGAAGTGGTAATCGACTCGCTACAGGGCAACGCCATAGAATTGTTGGCCACCATCGACCCGGGCGCCGCGCCCATGGTGGAGTTAAATGTATTGCGCGCGCCCAACCGAGAAGAGGACACCCGCATCGCCTTCTTCAAAGAGCGCGGTTTTGCCGACCGCGTCTCGGGCAGCGGCCGGCGCCAGAGCCTCATCACCATCGATTCATCATATTCATCCCTGGCCGCCGACGTATTGTCGCGCGCTCCCGAAACGGCGCCGGTCATTCTAGATCCAGACGAAGACCTGAAACTCAGGGTCTTTATCGACAAGAGCGTCGTCGAATTTTTTGTCAACGGCAAGCAGTGCGTCGCCCCGCGGGTCT
>CAXGRO010000463.1:0-5000 GCA_964012055.1 uncultured bacterium | reverse complement strand
TCATGGGGCGGGCCGGCAATTTGCCCGCCGCCACTGGCGCGGAGCGCCCGGCGGTGTTGGGCAAGATTGTGGCGGGCGCACTTGATGGCCCCGATGCATTTGCGTATTAATTCTACGTTATATAAATAAACCCCAAAAAGGAGTTGCAATGCCCGCACACGGTTTTGACCTTTTGCGCCAGGAGCACATCGCCGAAGTAAACACCCAGGCCAGCCTGTATAAACACCGCAGCGGCGCCCAACTGCTGTCGCTGGTCAACGACGACGAAAACAAGGTCTTTGGCGTTACTTTTCGCACCCCGCCGGCCGATTCCACCGGCATCGCCCACATTTTGGAACACGCGGTGCTGTGCGGTTCGCGCAAATACCCGGTCAAAGAACCCTTTGTGGAATTACTCAAGGGCTCGCTCAACACCTTTCTCAACGCCTTCACCTATCCCGACAAGACCTGCTACCCGGTGGCCAGCCAGAATTTGCAGGATTTTTACAATCTCATCGACGTTTATCTGGACGCCGTATTCCACCCGCGCATCACCCCACAGGTATTGGAGCAGGAGGGTTGGCACTACGAATTGGAAAAGGCCGACGACCCCCTGGCGTACAAGGGCGTGGTCTTTAATGAGATGAAGGGCGCCTATTCGTCCCCCGAGTCTGTTTTGGGAAGGCTGTGCCAGGAATCGCTTTTTCCCGACAACGCCTACGGCGTCGACTCGGGCGGCGACCCGCGCCACATTCCCGACTTGACCTTTGAACAGTTTGCCGATTTCCACCGCCGCTTCTACCACCCGGCCAACGCCCGCATCTTCTTTTACGGCGACGACGACGCCGAGTGGCGGTTGGAGTTGCTAGAGGAATACCTGGGCGAGTTTGCGCCGCTGGAGGTCGACTCAGCCATTGCGTCGCAGCCCCCCTTTGCCGGCCCCAAGCGCCTGGTGCAGCCCTACGCCATCAGCGAGGACGGCGAAGAGGCCGACAAGTGCATGGTGGCGGTCAACTGGTTGCTGCCCGAAGAATTGGACGCCGAAACGCACCGGGCGCTGCGCATTCTCGAATACGTGCTGGTGAGCACGCCGGCCTCGCCGCTGCGCAAGGCACTCATCGACTCGGGTCTGGGCGAGGACCTGGTCAACACGGGCCTGGAGACCGAGCTCAAACAGCTCTACTTTTCGGTGGGGCTCAAGGGCGTAGAGGCAGATCAGATAGAGGCGGTGGAGCAGTTGATTTTTGCCACCCTCGGGCGTTTGGCCGATGCGGGTTTTGACCAGGGCATGATCGACGCCGCGGTCAATTCCACCGAGTTCCGCCTGCGCGAAAACAATACGGGGTCGTACCCGCGCGGTCTCATGCTGATGCTGCGCACTTTGACCAGCTGGCTCTACGACCGCGATCCACTGGCGCCGCTGGCGTTTTCGGGACCGCTGGAAGTGGTCAAAGAGGGGCTGGCGCGCGACGCGGATTATCTCAAGCGCCTCATAGGTCCCCACTTACTGGACAACGGGCACCGCACTACCGTGGTGCTGGAGCCCGATACCGGTTTGAGCGAGCGCCTGGAGCGCGAAGAGCAAGAGCGGCTGGAGGCGGTGCGCAAGGAGCTAAACCAGGGGGATTTGGTAGAACTGGTGGAGTTGACGCGGCAGTTGCGCCAGGCCCAGGAACAGTCCGATGCGCCCGAGGCGCTGGCGCAATTGCCGCGTTTGCAATTGGGCGATTTGGAGCGCCAGATCAGCACCGTGCCGCTGGAGGTGGTGCGGCAGCAGGAGTGCGATGTGCTCTATCACGATCTTTTTACCAATGGCATCGTCTACCTCGACGTGGGGTTTGACTTGCGCACTTTAGCACAGGAAGACTTGCCCTATCTGCCGCTCTTTAGCCGCGCCCTGCTGGAGATGGGCACGGAAAAGGAAGATTTTGTGCAATTATCGCAGCGCATTGGGGCGCAAACCGGCGGCATATGGCCGCAGCCCTTTGTCACCTCGCAGCGTGGCAGCGAGCAGGCCATAGCCTGGGTGTTTTTGCGCGGCAAGGCGATGGTGGGGCAAAGCGGCGCCTTACTCGACATTTTGCGCGACGTATTGTTGTCCGCCCGGCTCGACGACCGCGAGCGCTTTGTGCAAATGCTCTTGGAGGAAAAGGCGGGCGAAGAGGCCGGCTTGGTGCCGGCCGGGCACCGCGCCGTCAGTTTGCGTTTGCGTGCCGGCTTTGAGGAGGCTTCCTGGCTCAATGAGCAGATGCGCGGCATCAGTTATTTGTTTTTTTTGCGCCAGCTTTTGGAAGAAGTGGAGCGCGATTGGCCCGGAGTGGTGGCCAAATTGGAAAGCATCCGGCGGCGCCTGATCAACCGCCAGGCGATGATCTGCAACGCCACCGTAAGCGCCGCCGACCGGCCCGACTTTGTGGCGCAATTGGACGGTTTGCTGGGGGCCGTGCCGGCGGCGCCTTTTGCGCCGGCGGCGTGGGCGCCGACGTATCTGCAAGGCGACGAGGGGTTGGCGGTGCCGGCGCAGGTAAACTACGTGGGCAAGGGCGGCAATCTGTATGATTTGGGGTATGCCATGCACGGCTCGGCCGCCGTGATTTCGCGCTATGTGAGCACCACCTGGCTGTGGGATCGCATTCGTGTGCAGGGTGGGGCGTACGGGGCTTTTTGTTCGTTCGATCATTTTTCCGGGGTGCTTTCTTATACCTCCTACCGCGACCCCAATTTTGTCGAGAGTTTGGAGGTGTACGACCAGACGGGTGCATTTTTGCACGCCCTCGATCTCAACGAAGACGAATTGACCAAAGCCATTATCGGTACCGTTGGCGACATGGACGCCTATCAATTGCCCGACGCCAAGGGGTATACGTCTATGGTGCGCCATTTGACCGGCGTCGACGACGCCTTTCGCCAGCGCCTGCGCGACGAAGTATTGGGCACCACGGCAAAGGATTTTGCCCACCTGGCCGAGGCGCTGGACGCGCTCGCGGAGGGCGGTCGCGTAGTGGCTATGGGCGCGCAGGAAACGCTAGACGCGGCCAACCGCCAGCGCCCGGGTTGGCTCGAAGTGATCAAGGTGCTCTAGCCGATTTTTCGCGAGATCGCTGCGGCTGGTGAGACCTATGCTTATCCGCGGCAAATAAGCAAAGAGGAAGCGCTATAAATTTGGGTGCGCGCTCCTGAGAAAACATTTGTGGTAGAGGAAGACGGCCAGATTCTTGCAACGTACTATATCAAGACCAATCAATTGGGTCCCGGCAGCCATGTGTGCAACTGCGGCTACATGGTGGCGTCGCACGCTAGAGGTAGGGGGTTGGGGACTATCCTGTGTGAGCACTCCCAAAAAGTTGCGGTCGAGTTGGGGTATAAGGCGATGCAGTTTAATTTTGTCGCGTCGAGTAACCAAGGCGCTATCAGGTTGTGTAATAGGCTCGGTTTTGCCACTGTGGGCCGCTTGCCCAAAGCCTTTAATCATCCGACCAGAGGTTATGTGGATGCCCTGGTAATGTACAAGTGGCTCGGCATATAAAAACGCTCCATTCGAATGACTCGCCACAGATTGCCAGATAGGACACCGGGTGTTCGGTAGTGGACAGTTTGATTTGCAAAAAGCGAAAGTTGGGCTGTGCTTTTTTCAGGACTTTGTTAAAGCGGTTGGCTGCTTAGGCCATTGGCACAGGCGAACGCCGCCATCGGCCTTGTGCGATTTTTGACAATGGCTCTGCCGCTGGTTAAACTCAGATGTTTTTCTACGCGTAAAAGGAGAGGGATCGATGGCTAAAACGTATCGCGCCGGCATTGCCGGCTGCGGCAGTATTGCGCGTTTGCACGCCCGCGGCTATGAGGGCGTAGACCAGATAGAAATTGTCGCCGTTGCCGACCCGGTGCGGGAATCGGCGGAGCGCTTTGGCGACGAGTATGGGGTGGCGCGGCGCTACGAGGATTATCGCCAGATGCTCGATGAAGAAGAGTTGGACATCGTCAGTATTTGCACCTGGCACAAATTGCACGCGCCCATGACCATTGCCGCCTGCGCCCGCCGTCCCAAGGCGGTGCTGTGCGAAAAACCCATGGCGACTAATTTGGGCGAGTGCGACCAGATGCTCATCGCCGCCCAGCGCAACGAGGTCAAGTTGGCCATAGCCCACCAGCGGCGCTTTAACGCGGCCTGGGTAAAGGCGCGCGATTTGGTGGCAGAGGGGGCCATCGGCCAGGTGCGGCAGGTGACCGCCATCGGCGGCCAGGGCTTGCTCAACGATTGCTCGCATTTGCTCGACATGATGCGCTTTGTTATGGGCGATCCCCAGGCCGTGTGGGTCATGGGCAATGTGGAGCGCAAGACCGATCGCTACGAGCGCGGCGTGCGCATTGAAGACCGCAGCCTGGGGATGGTGCAGTTCGACAACGGGGCGGTAGGGCAGTTGTTGCAGGAGTTGGGCGGGCGCAATTACCAGGGCGGTATTTTCTACGGAACCGACGGCACCCTGGAGTTGGACGAGGGCAAGGTGCGTTTGCTGAGCGGTTCGTCGGGGGGGTGGCAGGAGTTGCCGGGCGAGGGCGAGGACCCCAGCGTGGGGCAGGCGCGCGAATTGGTGGCCTGGATCGAAGGAGAGGTGGAGCACCGGGGCCAGGCGCAAAACGCGCGGGCGGCGGTGGAGATCATCATGGGCATTTACGAGTCGGCGCGTCGCCACGAGGTGGTGAGCGTGCCGGTGCGCACCATGGCGTCGCCGCTGGAAGTGATGATTGACGACGGCGATTTGCCGGTGGAGCGGCCGGGGCGCTACGACGTGCGGGCGTTTTTGTTGAAGGGCGAGGCAATGGAAGGGCGGGCGGAACTCTGAGGGGCTGGGCAGAACGGGCGTTTGTTCGTGTGGCGCCGGGCCAATGGGAAGATTGCCAATTTAAACGGGCTCCCAATTGTTGCGAGGCCAATATGCAATTGACGCCTTCACAACTAGAGCAATTTGATCGCGAAGGCTGGCTTTTTCTGCCCGAACTGTTCCGCCGCGAAGAGATCGACG
>CAXGRO010000462.1:0-5008 GCA_964012055.1 uncultured bacterium | reverse complement strand
CAGCCAGTCGGCTTCAATGGCCGGTTGTGGGTTTTTGAGGATGGGGCCGGCGGTGACCACTAGGTCCATCTCGCGCACAGCAGCGGCGGTGGTGTCGACGGCTTCTACTTCTAATTGGAGGTCGGCGCTCATTTGGCTGGCAAAGCGCTGCGCTATGTCGGGGTGGATGTCGTAGACTTTGGCGCGTTTGAGCGGGAAAAGGCAGGCCAGCGCCTGGAGGTTGCTGCGCCCCTGGACGCCGCAGGCCAAAATGCCGACGCTGGCGCTTTCGGGGCGCGCCAAATAGCGGGCGGCCACGGCGGTGGCGGCGCCGGTGCGTATGGCGGTGAGCCAGGTGGCATCCATGACGGCGAGGGGGATGCCGGTTTCGGGGTCGTTCAAAATCAGCAGGCCGGTGATGTAGGGCAGGCCTTTTTCCTGGTTGCCCGGGTAGCCCGAAATCCACTTGAGGCCGGCGGCTTTGAGGCTGGGGATATAAGCGGGCATGGCGTGGATGAAGGCATCGGGCTGGGTGTGGATGCCGGGTTTGGGGGGCATTTCCACTTCGCCGCGGCCCTTTTCGGCAAACATCTGGTCGAGCGCTTCTATGACTTCATCCATGTTCAAATTGAGTGACTCTACGTCCTGGCGGGAGAGGTAGAGAATGGTGCTGGTATTTCCCATGATTTCCTTTCGGCAAAGTGCGCTTAGGTTTGATAATGTAGAAAAATAGTTGAGGCTGGAGCAAGAAGGCTATGGCACCGCCAAGGTTGTGCGGGCGCAGGCTGGCGGCTATATTGGGCGTCGGTTAATGGAGGTATCAAAGCTACATGAGTACTGAAACGCCCCAATCGGACGACGTCGATCTCGTTCAACTCTACTTGGCAGAGGCCAATCGGCGCCTGGGAATGAAATTGTTCCTGGTGTCGCTGACCGTGCTTTTTGTCGTCAGTATCGTCGCCTACCTGATTATTTTTTTTAACCGACCTCAGGACGAACAGATAGGCAGAATTGGTCTGCCCGCAGGGTTGTGGGCTTCCACTGTGGCGCTGCTGGGGGCGGGCTTGACGATGTATGCGGCCGACCACAGCGCCCGGCGCGGGCAAATGGAAGATCTGCGCAAGTGGTTGCTGCGCTCCTATGGTCTCACTGCGATTTTTTTGGCGGTGCAGACGCCCTGCATGATAGAGCTATTAGATGTGCACAGGGTGGCGCTGGACAGTCAGTTTATCAGCAATAACGGGCTAATTTTTGCTCTCATTATAGTACACGCATTGCACGTCATAGGCGCCATGGGGCCGCTGAGCGTGCTGGCGTATCGGGCCGTGCGCCAGCGGCTCGGTTGGGAACACGCGCCCGCTGTGCATTCGTGCGCGGCCTATTGGCATTTTCTGGAAGGGGTGTGGGTGGCGCTTTTCGGATTGTTGCTGCTTACGGCTTAAGGGTATTTTTCCAATAAGGAGGGCTATGGGCGATTCTACGCTATCGCGCAATCGAGTGCATCCTCTCGAAGGTGTAAAGCGCCACGACATCAAAATCACCGACCTCAAAGTAACCTTATTGTCGATCGAATACCCGCCGGAAGAACAATTGCGCGTGGTTAAGGGAATCTGGTGGAAGTCGGATTCCATTATCGTCGAGATTTTTACGGATCAGGGCATCGTCGGCATTGGCGGAGCGAGCCGCTACAGCGGCGCCGGCTGTTGTTTGCCGGTGAAGACTTATCTGGAGGAAGTCGTCAAGCCGGTCCTGATCGGGCGCAATCCATTTGACTTACACACTTATGCGTGGGGCGGTCGCAGCAGCGTCGGTCGCTCGGCCTGGGCGGGCGCCGAGGCGGCTTTGTTCGATATTGTCGGCAAGGCGTGCGGGCTGCCGGTCTACGACCTGCTCGCCGTCGACGCCGAGCCCAACGCGCATTTGCGGGTTTATGCCAGCGCTGGTGTCAAATACGCCTGGTACGACCGGCCGGATCAGCTCATTGAGGAAGCGGCGGCCATGAAAGAGCAGGGGTTCACGGCGTACAAATTTCGCCCCGGTACGGACTGGGAATACAGCGGTATGACCGTGGACAAATTTATACCCTATCTGGTTCGAGTACGGGAGGCGGTGGGATCCGACTTTGACCTGGCCCTCGAAACGCGGCCTTGGTCGCTCGAAGAAACGCTGCAACTCGCCCCGGTATTGGAGGATTTGCAGTTCAAGTGGTTTGAAGAACCCATGGGCCGGTCTGGCGACGATGTCATCGAGCGGCACCTGCAATTACAGGAATCTTTG
Source organism: uncultured bacterium (assembly GCA_964012055.1). Taxonomy (GTDB): domain Bacteria; phylum Latescibacterota; class UBA2968; order UBA8231; family UBA8231; genus CAXGRO01. The sequence goes on along the minus strand of CAXGRO010000462.1, from coordinate 2,752 downwards.
CCGACGGTGATGATCTCGGGGGGCGAAGGCATGTACGACCGCCACGAGCTCAAAGAGTGGTTCGACCGGGGCGCCTACGACATGCCGCAGCCCGATGCCGGCCGCATCGGTTTATTGGAGGCGTGGCAGATCGTGCGCATGGCCGCTTTGGGGGGCAAAGTTTTCTGTCCCCACAATTGGGGCGACGGCAGTTGCACGCTGGCCAATGCGGCGCTGGTGGCGGCCAGTCCCAATGCCCTCATGCTGGAGCAGTTCGAGACGTTTGACCCGCTGCGCACCGAAATTTTTAAAGACCCTCTGGTGGTCGTAGACGGTTATATGGACTTGCCGAACAAGCCCGGCTTTGGCGTTGAACTGGCCGATGATTTGGAAGCCAAGTTTCCCTACCTGCCCGGCGGTTATAGCGCGCGGCCCAATCCGGTGATCTGCGGCTGACAAAGATAGAAGGAGAAAATATGAGTGAGCAGAAGATTCGCGTTGGCGTTATTGGCGTGGGGCGCGGCCAGAGTTTTGCGCGCGGGGCCAGCGAAGTGGTGGGCATGGAACTGGTGGCGCTGTGCGATCATTGGGAGGCCAAATTAGAGGAAGTGGGCAAGGATTACGGGGTGGCGACCTACACCGACTACGACGAATTTCTGCAGCACGACATGGACGCCGTGGTGCTGGCCAATTACTTCCACCAGCATGCGCCCTTTGCCATCAAAGCGCTCAAGGCGGGCAAACACGTGATGAGCGAAACGGCGGCCAATACCACGCTGGCCCAAGGGGTGGCGCTGTGCCGCGCCGTAGAAGAGACGGGTTTGACGTATATGCTGGCCGAGAATTATCCGTATACGGCGTTTAACCAGGAAATGCGGCGGCTCTACCAGGAAGGGGAGATTGGCGAGGTGACCTACGCCGAGGGCGAGTACAACCATCCGATGACGCCCGAAGCGAGGCTGCGCATTTCGCCCGGCATGAAACACTGGCGCGCCTGGATTCCCTCAACATATTACTGTACTCACGCGATGGCGCCGCTGATGTACATCACCGAGACCATGCCGGTGAAGGTCAACGCGCTGTCCATCGCTTGCAGAGATATACTCGAATTGACGGTGCGGGTGAGTGACCCGGGGTCGGTGATTTTGTGCCGCATGGACAATGGCGCTGTCTTCCGTCTCTTTGGCCTGGGCTTGCCGGGGCACAGCAATTGGTATCGGGTACACGGGTCGCGCGGCGCCATGGAGATTGGGCGCGGCGCCGGTTATTTCGGCTCGGGCCAGGTGCGGGTGTGGCACGAGGAGTGGGACTTAAAACCCGGCCAGGAAACCGAGCGCCTCTACACCCCCGACTGGCCCGAACACGGCGAGTTGGCGCGCCAGGCCGGTCACGGCGGCGGCGACTTTTGGACCAATTTTCACTTTGCCAACGCCATTCGCGCCGGCGGCCAGCCGTTTTTGGACGTCTACCTCGGGGTGGCCATGTCGTCGGTGGGCATTCTCGCCTGGAAGAGCGCCCTGGAGGACGGGCGGCCGTTTGACATGCCCGACTTTAGCGACGAGAACAGTCGCAAAACATACGAGGACGACCACTGGTCGCCCTGGCCCGAAGACGCCGGACCCGGCCAGCCGCCGCCCAGTATTCTGGGGCATGTGGAGCCCGTGCCTCAGGGGATGGAGAATGCGCGCAGGGTGTGGAAGGAAATCGGCTACGAGGGCGAGTGAAAAGCTGGCCGATGGGGGATTTTGCCTAACTGCGTTTTTACGACACCGGACTTTGGCGTCGGTGTTGCTCGATTATTTCAATATCCCACAACTTGGAAAATTTGAGTGCCCGGGGGCAGTGGTTATAGGCCTCTTCCACTTCGATGAGTAGGCCCTGGAGGTTTTGGGCGTTGTCGTCGGATTGGTGGACCTGCAACTCCATGTTGCGGCGTTCGAGTTCGGCCTGGTCGACGACATGGGCGGAGCCGTTGACGCGGGCGGTGTTGTCGAGGCCGGGGATGAAGAAAATCAGGCCCACGTGCGGGTTGCCGTCGATGTTTTCGTAGGATTGGAAAAGGCGGTTACCGGCCACGTCGGGCAATAATAGATGGCGCTCGTCGACAATGCGCACAAAGCCGGGTTTGCCGCCCTTGGGCGAGGCGTCGCAAGTTGCTGGTAGCCAAAACGGCAAAGGGGGCTTGGCGGATGAATTCCTGAATGGCCGGTTTCATGTAATTGCGAACTTTGGTGCGGGCTCGGTCTGAGGGGTGGCCGAATTGTTCCTGGAAGCGGTTGGCGGACGGGTTTTCTGCGTTTGACATAGGATCTCCCGGTTTTTCTGATAATTAAAATCTCTGCTTGTATAAATGCAAACCGTTGGAGCGTATCACTAAGGAGGGGAAAGTGTGTCGAGCCAGGTTTCTATCTCTGCGTGCTTGGGGTGGTTGGGAACGAGTTGCAAGAGTTGACGATAAGCCGCCGCCGCTTCTTGGGGGCGGCCCAATTCGCGGTAGGTATCGGCCAGGTTTTGCCAGGTCGGCCAATAGGATGGTTTTAGTTCGGCGGCTTTTAGGTAGGATGCGAGGGCTTCGTTGGGGCGTTCGAGTTGGTGGTAGGTGGCGCCGGCGTTGAGGTGGGCTTCGGCGTAGGTGGGGCGTAGTTCGGCGGCCTTTTGGAAGGCTCGCAAGGCTTCCGAGTGGCGGTTCAATGGCCACAGGACTAGGCCGAGGTGGTAGTGGACCTCTTCGGCTTGGGGGTAGATGGCCAGGGCGCGCTGATAGGCGGCGACG
>CAXGRO010000461.1:0-5027 GCA_964012055.1 uncultured bacterium | reverse complement strand
AATTCGTGCGCCGCCAGGTAGCTGCTGGTGGGCTGAATACCCACGTTGTTGCACAGTACGTGCACGCCGCCCTTGTCCACGGCGGCCGCCACCAGCGCTTTGCAGTTTTCGGCCTTCGATACGTCGCACTCTTTAAAAATCAACTCGCCCTCCAGGCCGGCGGCGTCCTCGACAATTTTGGCGCCCACCGCGGCGTCAACATCGGCGCTCAGAACGGTGGCGCCGGCGCCGGCAAAGGCCAGGCTGATGCCGCGGCCAATACCTTTGGCGCCGCCAGTGACAATGACGACTTTGCCGCTGAAATCTCCCATGATTTCTTTCTCCTTTTATCAGATATATTTTGGGTGGTGGGCCAAAATGATATTATCGGACGGGTGGGGGCGTCAAGTCGCCCCCTCGTCCCGATCAAGCAGCAGTGCGCGCCAGGCGGATCACAAAAATGAACGCCTTCTGCCCCAGCACCAAAACCTCGTGCAGTGCCACCTCTAACCCCCGCTGCCGCAACACCTCGAGCAACGCCTGGCGCGCGCTGGTGAGCAATACCATAACGCCGTCGCGCCGCAACACCCTGCAGGCCTCGTCAACAAAGCGCCCGTAGAGCGCCCGCTCGCCGCCGCGCACCGGAATCTTTTTTCCAAAGGGCAAATTGCAAACGATGCGCGTCACCGAAGCATCCGCCAGCGGCAAATCGGTAGCGTCCCACTCCTCAATTTCAATAGGTTTGTAGCGCGGCCCTATATTGGCGCGCGCCGCCTCCACCGCCTCCCAATTGCTGTCGCCGCCCAGCAAATGGGCATAACGGCCGTGCTCGCCGCGCTCGATGAGAATGGTGCCGCCGCCGCACATGGGGTCCAGAAAAATATCGTCGTCCCGCGGCTCCGACAGCACCACCATGCTGCGGGCGACAACGGGCCGCAGCGACGCCTCTATGTGGCGCTGCTTGTAGGTGCGGTGGCGCATGGTGCTATCCGACAGTCGCACGCCGCACAACACCTTATTGCCGTCCTGCAACACCCACACCTCAACGTGGGCGTTATCCTCCACCGCGCGCCAGCGCGGGAAGCGCTGCGCCACGCCCCTGCTCACGTGCTCCTGCATGCGCTTGCGCACGTGCGGCTGGCGGCTGTGGCGGCGCTGCGCCACCACCCTGTAGGTGACGCGCTTGACCTTGTGCGGCCGCACCCTGCGGTGCGCCGCCAGGGCCCGCTCCAAATAAGGCGACTGCGCCACCGCCCGCTCCACCTGTACCATGCCCTGCCGATCTGCCGCAATGCGCTCCTGTGCCACCAGCGCAAACACGTCTTCCACAGTGGCCAATTCGAGCAGCGCGCGCACGTCGCCGCCGTACTCAAAATGCACCACGCCCTTGCCTTTGCCCCCACCCCGCACTTTGGCCCCGGGCAAACGCCGGCGAATTTCCCCGGCCGCAATCTGCTCCAATCCCCAGGTGGTAAAGCAGTAAAACGCGTCACTCATAGAGATCGTCGACGTCCGCCGCCGCCAATTCGACGAGGAACTGCGCCAATTGGCCGCTCACCTCTTCCCAGCAGCGCCGTCCTTTGTCGGCGCTGGCCGCCGCCGGGTCGCCCACCCCGGTGTCGGCGGTGGCCTGCACCCAATCGCGCTGCGTCCAAACCAACCCCTGGCGCAGCGCTTTAATTTTAAACTTGCGCTCGCTGCCATCGCCGGCCCGCTCCAGCGGCAACACCCACTCGGGGGTGAAAAACTGCATCAAACTGGTCTCCATCTCGCCGGCGTGGTCCCCCACCTCCTCAAACGCCGCCGCGTCGACCCAACTGTACCAGTTGAGGCAGCACATAAAGAGATCGTAGCGCGGCCATAACTCGCGCACCATCTGCTTAAAATCGTTGCCGCCGTGGCCGTTGACGATCACCAGCTTGGCGATGCCCTGGTGCTCCAGCACCTCGACGATGTCGGTGAGCACGGCCAATTGCGTCGATGGGTTGAGGTTGAGGTCCAACTTTATTTCGATCTGGCCGGTGTTGACGCCAAAGGGCACGGTGGGCAGCACTACGACTTTGGCCCCTTGCTCCCAGGCCAAACGCGCTGCTTCGGCGCAAATGTGGTCGTTTTGCACCACATCGGTCGAATAGGGCAAGTGGTAATTGTGTGCCTCCGTGGCGCCCCAGGGCAAAATGGCCACTTCGTACTCCGTCTCCCGCACCACGCTCCAGGTGGTTTCGGCTAGCACATACGGACGACCGGGCATAAATAAAACTCCAAAGTTGGGATGATTTTCGCTGCGATTATCCTTATTATAATAAAAACGCCGCAACCGGACCGACAGTACACCGCCAAGGGAGCAAGTTATGCGCTGGTCCTCCGCCCTGTCCACCGCCGCCGACCTCACTACCGCCTTTACCGAAGTCAAACGCGAAATCTCCGCCCAGCTCGACGGCGCCGGCCCCGACCTGATTTTTGCTTTCGTCTCGCCCCACTTCCACCAGAGCTACGAGCGCATACCCGACCTCATCCAGCGCCACTTTGCTCCCCGCACCCTGATCGGCTGCACCGCCATGGGATTTGTCGGCGCCGGCCGCGAAGTCGACCCGCAATCGCCGCCCAGCCCCACCCTCTCCATAAACGCCGCCGTCCTGCCCAACGTCGACCTGCACCCCTTTTATATCGACGACGCCACTCCCCTGCCCGACGGCGACGCCGCTCCCTGGACCTGGACCGAACTCATCCAGGTCCCCCAGGAACCGGTGCCGCACTTTGTCATCCTCGGCGACCCCTACACCTACGACCCGCGCCCCCTGCTCATGGGCCTGGATTTTGCCTACACCAGCGGCACCAAAACCGGCGGCCTGGCTTCGGCCCAGGGGGGCAATTGCCTCTTTTTAAACGACAAAACCTATGAGAAGGGATTGGTCGGCTTGGCCCTGCAGGGCAATATTGTCGTCGACGCGGTGGTGGCCCAGGGCTGCCGCCCCTTAGGCCAGGCCCTCACTGTAACCGAGGGTCAGGGCAATATGCTTACCGCCCTCGACGACCGCCCGGCCATCGAAGTACTGCACGAACTCTACCAGGCCTTGCCCGCCGAAGAACAGAGCCTCATGGAGCGCGCCCTGCACATAGGTATCGCCTCCACCGAACTGCAGGCGGACTTTGCCCAGGGCGATTTTCTCATCCGCAACCTGGTAAACGTCGACCAGGAGCGCGGCGCCCTCATCATTGACGACCGGGTGCGCAGCGGCCAAACCGTGCAATTCCACGTGCGCGACAGCCAGACCGCCACCGAAGACCTGCATGTAATGCTGGAAAATTACCAGGTCCAACCCACCGACACCTTACCAGTGGGCGCCCTGCTTTTCACCTGCACGGGCCGCGGCCAACACCTTTTTGGCCAGGCCAACCACGACTCCAATCTCTTTGCCAATATGCTGGGCGATATACCGCTGGGCGGATTTTTCTGCGGCGGCGAAATTGGCCAGGTGGGCGCCACCACCTACCTGCACGGCTACACCAGTTCGTTTGGCATTTTCCGCCCCCTGCACTCCGACGACTAAACGGCACCCAACAGCGCCCGGTGCAGTGTCGAGTACTCGGCCCCTGTGGGCTTGAGCCGACTCTGGATCAACTCGACTTCCCCCACTTCAAACGCCAGCGCGGGCGGTTGACGCAACCACTCGCCCTGGGGCGGCCGCTGCCCCTAGCGCACCCGCCCCAAGGTGAGATGCGGTCTAAAGGCCTTGCCCTGCTCCCGCTCCCATCCCTGCGCCCGCACCATTCGCTCCACCGCTTTTTGCAACGGCGCCAGCCGCTCTCCTGCGTCGGCCACCCCCGCCCAGATGACGCGCGGCCGCCTAACATTTGGAAAACACCCCATGTCGCCGAAGCAAAGCTCAAACGGCGCAAAACCGGCAACCGCCTCGTCCAATCCCAACTTTAGCGCCGCTATCTGCTCTTCTTCCGTATCACCCAAAAAGCGCAGTGTAAGATGTATGCCCTCTGCCCTAACCCAGCGCACACCGCGCGGCGGCCAGTCCTGCGCCACCCCCGCCGCCAGCTTTCCCAACGCCTCCAGCACCGGCTCGGGCAGGCGGACGGCGATGAACGTGCGGAGCAATCTTCCACCTGCCCTTTCTCACCGCCCCCCACACGCCTTCAAACAGGCATTGAGATACCCCCTGCTCTCCGCCGCAATCGTCGCCACCTGCGCCAGTTCGTACTCCTTGGCGCCGATCACCTCCAAATTGGCCGCCACGTCAATGCCCGCATCGTGCAACACTTTCACGTAGCCAAAGAGGTCGATCCCGCCCCGCCCACAGGCCTGTAATTCCGGCGCCCCCGGCCCTGGCTCATCGGCAGCCACGCAATCGCGAATGTGCACGTGTTTAACGCGCGAAATCACCGCCCCCAATGCCTCCACCGGATTCTCGCCGGCGCGATAAATATGGCTCGGATCCATGTCCACCCCAAACCCCTCGGAAGAAATCTTCTCCATCGCCCTGAGCGTCGACGGCGTATCGTCAATGCACTGGCCGATATGCGCTTTGGCACATAATACCACCCCGTATTCTTTGGCCTTATCCGCCATTTTGGCCAGCAAATCCGTCTGCCGCTCAAAGTCCTCTTCCACCCCGCTCTTGCCCCCCGGCCCCACGTTAACTACCGGAATGCCAATTTCCGCCCCGGCCTCATACGCCTTGATCAAGCGCTCCTCGTCCAGCGCCGCCTCTTCCATGGCCAGCAATTCCAACCCGTATTGCTCACTCAGTTCTTTAATCTGATTGGCCTGCCCCCGCCAATTGTCCAGCTCCAAATGCTCGCACATTCCTTTGATGGCCGATAGTTCCACGCCGTCGTATCCGGCTGCCGCAATGTATTTCATAGCGGTTTCCAGATCGTACCCGGCAAACAGTACCGAATTGGCACCCAATTTAATCATTGGTGTTTCTATCCCGTCCTTACTGAAGTAATAGATAAATTTTGTGAATTGTACTTTGAAAAGTATATAAATTGGCGTTGGCCTGGGACGCGGTTTGGGGGGGGGGGGCCTCTCG
>CAXGRO010000460.1:0-5044 GCA_964012055.1 uncultured bacterium | reverse complement strand
GTTCAAGCATACGGCGGCAACGACCTCGTCTACGACTTGAGCTGCGACGGCAAGGTAAATTTTCAGGACGCCCTGGTTTTTATTGATCGCTTTAAACCCTCCCAACCGCCGGCACCGCCTGGAACAGCGACAAAGGCAGGCCAAATGCCCGCGCCCCCAAACGCAACGGACGGTGACGACGGAATAAATGACACGCCGGTGGACGACGCCAGTGGCGACGGCAGTGGCGGCGGCAGTGGCGGCGGCAATACGAGCGATAATGGCGACACAAACGAACCGCCGCCAGACCAGGTGGGAGACGACAGCGAGGAAGATGCCGCGCCCATCGAAATCTTGTCGACCCCGCCGCCCAAATACCTGCACTGGGCCAGCCCCAACGCCATCACCTTTGCCTTTGCCGAATACGTTGTCATCCTCAGCAGGGGCAACCCCTTCGGCATTATTTCGCTCAGGCTCGAAGGCCAACGGACTAATTTTGTGCCGCGCGGCGACCCCGCCGTACTGGCCGACTGGGAGTGGTTCCGCATCAACCTCGACGGCAAACAGGAATGGTTAAAGCTAATCACCCCGGGGTGGGACAGCCCCCAAATAGACCTGGGCAGTGAGACGGCCCGGGTCCTCTTTGCACGTCAGGACGCCATCGTCGAAGGCATTACTCTGGAAGTGGAGTATGTCTTTTCGACCCGCCGCCCGGAATTCGACGTGCGCTACTCTATTTTCAATAATTCGGAACAGACGCTGCGGCAGCCCTACGTCATGCTCGGCTTTCCCGGTTTCCCCAATTTCGGCAGCATAGTCGAGGTGGGTACCGCCTCCGAAACGCGCACCCCCGCCGCGCCTTTTGACAATTTTAGAGAAGAGGCGCTGGACCGCAATGTAAGCGAATACCCTCTGCTCTACCACAATGCCTTGCCCGGCATATTGCCCGACGAGTTGAGGGCCAGCATCGTCGTCGCCGACGGGGACCGCTTCTTTGAACTCGAAACCACCTATGTGCCCACCGATTCCTACAGCAGTCTGCGCTCCGTCCACACCAATAAACCCGAATACCTCACCAGCCACCTCTACGCCACTTTTTTTAACATCCCCCATGAGCACCAGCAATCCATTACGGTTCGCTACGCTCTCTCGGAAAGATGAGAGAGGGCCAAAACACGGGCGGTTGGCCCAACGCTCCACTTGTCCTATGTTTTTTACGGTAGGCGCGCGCCGCATCCCTAATACGCGATTTTTAAATGTCCACTAGACTGCAACGTTTACTTTTCTTTTTGGGCGATTTTATCGCCATCAATCTGGCGTCCATTTTCTTTCTGTGGATGAAATTTGTCGGCAGCACGCTCGAAAATGTCGCGCACAAATGGAAGCAACTCCACCCAGTGGCCACCGAGGGCCCCACCTTCTGGTTTGCCCTAAACTACTACCTCGACGGCGCCCTGCCGGCCATCTACCTTTGCTGGCAAGTGCTCTTCTTATTTTACGGTTTATACCGCATCGAACCTTCGCGCTCGCGCTTTGACGAGGTGGTCTCCGCTTTTAAAGTGGTCACCCTGGGCACCTTGTTTTTCTTTATCGCCACCTTTGACCCGGAGCACCCCTTTGGCCTCACCCGCACCCTCATGTTTACCTATTGGCTGGCGCTTTTTGTCCTGGTGTCGGGCAACCGCATCGCCATCCGCAGCGTCCAGCGCTACTTATTGCTGCGGGGCATCGGCCGGCGCAATGCCGTAATTGTGGGCAGCGCGGCGAGCGCCTGCTGCACGATTTGCAATCGTCTCCCTCTCAGGGGTATGCCGTCGTAGGTTTTGTGCGGCCGGCCGCAGAGGCGGCAAAAACCGCGGTGGACGGCGTGCCCGTGCTTGGCGGCGTGTCCGATTTATCGCGCCTCATCGCCGAACATCAAATAGAAGAAGTGCTCATCGCCCTGCAGTCCAATTCACACCAGGAAATTCTGGAAATCATCAACGCCGCCGGCTCCCACCCGGTTTCTTTTAACATCACCCCCGACCTCTACGACATCGTCACCGGCCACGTGCGCACCAACCAGATTTACGGCGTGCCGCTCATGGCCCTCAAACCCGAGTTGATGCCGGCCTGGGAGCAAACCGTCAAACGGCTAATCGACGTCGCCGTCGCCGTGGTGATAGGGTTGGGACTCTTGCCGCTGTGGCTGCTGATCTGCCTGCTGATCAAGCTAGAATCCAGGGGTCCCATCTTCTTCCGCCAGGAGCGCGTGGGACGCGAGGGCAAAAAATTCACCATTTTCAAGTTCCGCTCCATGGTGGTCGACGCAGAGCAGAGCACCGGGCCGGTGTGGGTGCGCGGCGAGGACCCGCGCGTGACGCGCCTGGGGCGCGCCTTGCGCATGCTGCACCTCGACGAGGTGCCGCAGTGCATCAATTTTCTCAAAGGTGAAATGAGCCTGGTGGGGCCGCGGCCCGAACGGCCCTACTTTGTCGATCGATTCAAAGAGCAGATCCCCTTCTACATGCGCCGCTTCAACGTCAAACCCGGGCTGCTCGGCTGGGCCCAGTCCAAGCACGAGTTCGACCTCGACTCCAGCGACGTGGTGGGCATTGCGCGCGAGCGGCTCGAGTTTGACCTCTACTACATCGAGAACATGTCGCTGACTCTCGACGTCAAAATTATGCTGCTTACCGTCTGGTTTGTGTTGGCGGGCAAGAGCACCCGCTAACCGCGCTGCTCATTTCCCCTTTTTCATCTGCTTCTTCTTCGCCACAGTAAAATCCGGCTGTTTGTACGTCTCAAAGATGTCCGCTTCGCGCTGGCGTATTTGGCCGGCGATTTTTAAAATCTCGTCGGCGTGCTCCACCGGCAGGCGCACGCAACCGTCACCGTCGCCAAAAATTAAATCGCCCGGCCGCACCCGTACCTGGCCCACGGTGACGGGCGTGTTAAAACGCGTCACCTGAAAAACGCCGTGCCCGGGCACCTGGCCCCAGGCGAACATCGGCATGCCCACCCGGCGGATGCCCGCCAAATCGCGCACCGTGCCGTCGACCACGGCGCCCACAACGCCCAAGCGCTGGTGCAGGGTCGCCATGCCGTCGCCAAAACTGGCCCCCCGCCCGGGACGCGAATCGACGTCCTTCATCACCACAACCAGCGGCCCCTTCGTCGCTTCGACGTACTCGTAGTAGTCGTCCCACGGCAGCGCCGCCGAATCGGCGTCGTTGGTGGTAACTTCCGAGGTCACCGCATAGCCCACCACGACACCAAACTCAGGCAGCAGGTAGCGAATTTCGTGGCCGGTGTAGTCTTCGTTGGGCAAACCCACTATCTCGACCAGGGCATTGAACACGGTGGGCGAATCGAACTCTTTTAAGGCTTCTAACGTCTCGGGTTTTGCGCGTTCCATATTTTTCTCCACATGGTTAGGTGTTGTGTACGCGTCGTCTTAATATACTATCTATGCCGCTCACCAGGCGCTGCGGCCAAGCGGTTCGTAAACCACCTCGTCCCCCACTACGCAATCGACTACGGCAGCCCACTGGCCCACTTCCAACCCTTTAGCGGCCTGCCGCAAAACGACCGTAGTACGGTCGGCATTGGGGTTGTGCGCCTCGACAATTTCCGCCCAACTGCCGTCCCATTCCAACCGGGTTCCGTGCAAATTGCCGCTGCGCGCCATTACTTGAAAATCCAATTCCACCTGCGCCCCGTCGACGGCCGCCACCCGCGCCCGACCCAACAGCGTGGTGACGTCGAGCTCGATCGCACAGCGCCCCGCGGCCAACTCTTCCACGGCTTCCACCCGGTAATTGTGGCCGCGCCCCCCCGGGTTGATGCGGATCCGCTCTCCTGCGGCCAGCCCTTCGATGCCGTCCACTACCGCGCTACAATCACTGCGATCCACCGCGACAATCGTCCCCCGCCGCACCGGCGTGACAAATTTGCAACTCTTGTCGCCCGCCCGCAAGGCGGTCGCCCCCACCGCCGCTACTTCTCCATCCGCCACCACCGCCAGGCTGCCCTGCAACTGCGCCCCGTCTGCAAAATTAGTCTCTTGTTGCGGCCCGGCCTCGGGCGCCCAGTAGATGTGCAGCCGCCGACCCGCCACCGTAATTAATTCAACGCCGGCGGCGGAGTCCACATCCGCGCCGATCCCCACCGCCCGCGCCAGGGTCGCGGCGCCGGTGCGGGGTTCAAAGACCAGATCGACACACGTGGTCTGTGCTGCGCCATCCGGCGCGTTGCGCCACAACAAAGTGCGAAAATAATAATTGGACTCTTCGGGTTTGCCCATCATCGCCGTCGCCCGCGCGCTCCGCGCTCAACGTTTGCGCCGCCGTGGTGCGCAATTGGTGCAGGTCGAGGAACACGCCTTGTTCGTTGCGAAACGCCCAACTGCCCTTCCAACTAGGTCGCCGCTCAAACTCGGCCACGTCGTCCATATAGGCCAGCGCCGCATCGTCGGCGTTTTCCAGCCGGGTCAAATCGCCGCGCCGCCCGTTGGCCGCCGCCACCGTGCCACCGCGCTTTTTCTGCGCCACCTCGTCGCTAACAAAATCGCCCTCCACACCGCGGCAGATGCGCCAGTGCTGGACGCCGCCGCGCACCCGCGCCAGATCCACCAAACACACCCCTTCGCCCTCGGTTTCCACCAGGGCGAGCAGGCGGCGAAAGGCAACGCCCGGCCGCCGCCAGCGCCGGCCGTCCAAAACCCAGCGCTCGGCTTCTACTTCGAGAATCTGCACGCCTTCGATAAACAGCGTGCGCACCAACCGGCCGCGGCCGGCAACGCGGCCGCTCTCCACCCCCGGCAGCGTGCCCCAAACGGCATTGTGCGTCGCCCAATGCGATTCCCACACACCCGCACTGGCCCACGACTGGGGGTAGCCCAGGTCGGTGAGAAAAGGCCGGCCGAAGGCAAAAAATTGCACGTCCAGCAAGTCCATGTGCCGGTGCCCGGTAGTATCACCATAGATGATGCCAGCCGCCGCCCGCTCGGGCATTCCGCCGGTGCGCAGCACGGCAATGCCCACGCCGTCGTGCACCGTCGTGCCCAAGCGGCGGGTGGCCGGCT
>CAXGRO010000459.1:0-5047 GCA_964012055.1 uncultured bacterium | reverse complement strand
AAAAAGTCTTCGTGTAGGGAAAAATCATCTGCGGTTTGAAAACTGGGTTGTCGGGATTTTAATAATTAATATTAGCCTCTGACCCCGACAATTTTACTTATGTATTATCAGTACATTAGTTGGTTAGTCTGACTTTGATTCTAACCACCCTGTAGTGGTCATTTGACATTGCCCGATGAACCTGGATTTGGCGTCGAAATAAACGAGTCGTTATTGTGAAACAGGATGGAGGATCAATGGTTGAGAAAAAATATCGCGTTGGCGTAGTTGGTGGTGCTGGCACCTGGGGGCGTCACTATTTGCGCGCATTTTCTGAGCGAGGAGACTGCGAGGTCGTTCTCGTCGACCGATCGATCGATCGCGCACGCCACTTTGCCGACCAACTCGGTGTGGATACGATCTTGCAGAATCTGGAAGAGTTGTTCTCCGACAGGGTCCCTGACGTAGTTTCGGCGATTCTGCCTGTGAGTCAAACTTATGGCGCAGTGCTGGCCTGCGCCGAGGCGGGCGTCAAGGCGATCTCCTGTGAAAAGCCGATGGCCGTAGAGTTGAGCCAAGCCGATCAACTGGTCGATACCTGTCGGCGCAAGGGCGTTGCCTTTGGTTGTGGTACGGCCTACTGGGAGGTCCCGCATCTGATTGGTGTGGCGCAATGGATCGCCGAAGGACAACTCGGTACCCTGATTCGCGCCGCTATTCCCGGTGGCTTGCCCAAAGAGCTGAGTGGGGCTGGTTGTGTGCAGCTGACTCAGATGCGACTTGCAACCGGGATGGAGGTGAAGTGGGTCGAGGGCTGGGTTTTGCCTGCGGAGGAGGGTTGGGACGTCCCAGAAGGAGCGGCCGATTACGAGGTCGATTGTCCGGCGTACGGTCGCCTGGGTCTTTCGGGAGGGATTGTTTGTGAGATTCCCGCACCTCGTGGGGAGGCGAATGTGCGCTGCCGGGTCTGGGTTGAAGGTGAGGAAGGCCAGGCTTGGATGAATGCGCCGATGCCCGTCCTTGTAAAGGGCAAGGGACCGGAGTCAACGCCGGTCTATCCCGACTTTTTTGCTCAAGAGTATCCCCGACCCTTTGAAGCAATCGCGACGCAACTGCTCCACGCGAGCGAAACCGGTGAGGATATTCTCTGTAGCGGGCACGATTATCGTCAGGCGCTGGAGATTGCCTTGGCGCTAAAGTGGTCGGCGCGCCACGGACACCAGCGGGTGCACTTGCCACTGAAAGATCGATCATTGAGGATATATCCGCACGTGTACCGGTTGCGTGGGGGGGATGTGGCGGGGTGGGAGAGTATTGGGTACAAAGGGCCACCAGAGCTGGGGGGATAGGCGAAGATGAAAGAAATCCATCGTGCGGGATTGCCAGGGATGGGGATAAGAGGTCTCCGAGCTGTGGCCAACTCCTCTTGGCGTATCATCTGCTATGAGAAAAGAAGAGAGAGCGAAGGGGAACATGACTCCCGCCTGATGCGGGCATTATTCTTTTGTCTCGGGTGTTTACTGGTGGGATTGGCGGCAGTGGGAGTGGTATTGCCGCTCATTCCGACTACGCCGTTCCTCCTACTCGCGGCGGCGTGCTATGCGCGTTCGTCTAGGCGCTTTTACGACTGGCTCCTGGCCAATGGGATCTTTGGGCCGACCATTCGCCAATGGCAGGAGACGCGGAGTGTGGCGTTGCGGACCAAGGTTGTGGCGATTGTGCTACTGATCCTTACTCTGGGTTCATCGGTGGTGTTTTTTGTGCCGTTGTGGCCGATTAAAGCGCTGCTGGTGGCCATTGGGATCTGGGTCGTTCAGTTCTTGGTGCGTCTGCCCACCACACCTGCTGCGCTTCCCGGATCGGAAGCGGGGTGAGGCACCCAATCGCGCTGCAGATTTTCGGTGATTAAAATCGGTCTTGTCTGGCGTTAGGTCAGTTCCCGTAGGTGCCATTTCATCAGATCATCGTAAGATTTACTGGGCAACCTCCAGTAGTGCCGATCACCTGCTATTTTACTTATTTACATGAGTACATTAGTTGATTGATCAGACGGTTTTTCTTGCTCGTCATAGGTTGATATTTACATTGATTTCTTCATCAGGAAGTGGAACGACCGGGGCTATCGTTCTCGGTTTAGGACGGAGGTTCGTCGGTTATGAAATCAATGGCGATTTCTGCAAGCTGTCTGAACAAAGATTGGCAGCATTAAACGAAGTAGAAAACACCCCCTAAATCACTCTTCAATCCATTCCAATCACCTTACCTATACCTCAATATCTATTTGGAGAGAAGTCGTGTGGGAGAGGGGAAATAATCCCGAAAACATCCCTTTTTTGAGAATGAATGAGGTGGCTATGGATTGTATCTGTTTGAGAAGAAGGAATAGAATAGAAAAAGGGTTGGAAACTTTAATCAATCGTGTCTCCAACCCTTATCTGTGGTTTATGGTGGGGAAATAGGTTTCTAATCATGTTCCTCACATTTTGTGATATTCAGAAACCTAATAACAAAAATCGAATAGCGTCATCTATTCAGTGCCAGCGCAATCTTATGGGAATCATCAAAGATATGAAATTCTTTTTGTAATCCATCTTCCACTACAAACATATGAACTGACTCTGTATCCAAATTGTCTGCGGTGTAATGTACATGGACATGAACTCGTTCGGCCTCTGCGGTTACATTCAACACATTTGCAGCAAAGTTCGGAAATTTAATTGGTATCTGCGCCAAAAAATCATTTAGAAATATATCAAAACCGAGATATTCCCCTGAGAGTTCGTGATTTCCATTGACCTTCATCACCGCATCTTTATGGTAAATCTTTCCAAGGCTCTCCATGTCACCCTCAGCGAAAGATTTATACCCGCTCAAAACTAATTCCTTTGGTGTCATACAATCCTCCTTTGGTTCGGACAAATTTTGACAAAAGAGTGCCGTGTTCTGAGCTTGGTATCTTCGACCTGCAAGTCGACGATGCCTCTCCTACAGAAACAACGGCACCATGGGACAAGCAAAAAAGATACTTCATGGCTTTCAACTTTCCAAATCGCAGCGCAGTATATTTTTATCGCCTGGAGGCGGGTGCTTATGTTGAAACCAGGCGCATGATGCTGCTCGAGTAAGCTTTCCTATTCTAAAAATCCGACAATAAGTCGCGCAGGAATTTGGCCGCCAGTTCAATGGCCTCGGCGTCGCTGCAGGCGTTGCTCTGGTCTTCGAAGACGATGGACATATTGCCGTTGAAGTTGACTTTTCTGAGGATATCCATCACGCGTTGGTAGTCGATGAGCTCTTCGTGGCCGCTGTCGATCTTGTAGATCTTGGCGCGCACGTAGGTGGCGTGGGGGGCGGTTTGTTCCATAAACTGGTAGAAGTCGATGTCGTCGTTGTCGTCCCAATCGCCGGAAGAGCCCGGCGAGCCGTACCACTGGCCGGTGTCGAGGATGTAGGTGAAGTTGTCGCGGTTTACGTCGTGCAGCAGGCGCAGGATGTCGTCGCCGGTGGGTGGCGCGGCGGGGGCGTGGTTGTGCAGGCCGGTGAAGATGCCCAGGGTGGCGGCGTAGTCGGAGACTTCCTGAAAACTGCGCACTACGGTGGCCCACAGGGCGTCGCGGTTGGGGGTGTGCTGGGGGATGGCGCCGCCGAAGAGGCGGACCATGGGGGCGCTCATGAAGGCGGCCAGGTCGATGCCCTTTTTGACCTCGTCGATGCGTTGCCGCAGCTCTTGTTCTGATAGGGGGGCGCCGATGGTTTTGCCGTCGGCGTCTTTTGTAGCTCCCACAAAGCCGGGGCCGACGCCTAGAAAGCCGATGGGCAAGCCGTATTGCTGGCAGAGTTTTTTGATGTGGCTCAGGTAGGTCGGTTCGCTGGAGCGGAAACCGCGGTAGAGCTGGAAGTCGATGATGTCGAAGCGCAGGTCGTGGATGAGGTGGACGAGGTCTTCTATATCGGCCCAATTGCGCGGGTCGTCTTTGTCGGGGTACGGCAGTTGGTGCGCCGCACGCATCATGGCGTTGCAGCCGAGTTTGATCATGGATCCGTTATAAAGTTTGTATTAACGTTCTTTCAAATAGGCGTAGGGGCGCTGACCCCAGGGCATGGGGCGGCCGCGGGCGATGGTCATCAGTTCGTACCAGTCGTCGCGGTCTAAGGAGATGTCGAGGGCGGCGACGGTTTCGCTGAGGTGGTCGACGTTGGCGGTACCCACCAGGGGAATGACGCCGCCGGGCAGGTGGGTGAGCCAGGCCAGGGCGAGTTGGGCGGGGGTGGCGTCGTAGGTTTTGGCCAGCTCAGTGACCTGGGCTACCACGCCGGCCTCGCGCTGCGCCTGCCAGTCGCTGTGGGAAAGGTCGCCGGCGCCGGTGAGCACGGCCTGGTGCAGCGGGCTCCAGCAGAGCAGGTTCATTTTCTTTTCCAGACAGACGGCGGTCAGGCCCGTCTCCAGAGGTTCCAGGTGGAGCAGGCTGAACTGCGTCTGTAAACTTTCCAAACGAACGTACGAGGTCAGGGCGCGGATCTCGTCGGCGGTGTGGTTGCTGACGCCGGCGTGGCGGATTTTGCCGGCGCTTTTGAGGTCTTCCAGGGCGCGGGCGGTTTCCTCCGGGTGGGTGAGGTAGTCGATGCGGTGCGGCTGGTAGAGGTCGATGTAGTCGTAGCCGAGGCGCTGCAGCGAGGCCTCGCTGCTGGTTTTGAGGTAGTCGGGCGACAGGTCGTAGGCCTTGTAGGCGTAGCGCTCGTCCATGCCGGGAAAGACGATGCCACACTTGGAGGCGATGATTACCTTATCGCGCTCGATGCCGGCCTGGCGCAAGTGCCGACCGAGCAGTTCTTCGGATTGGCCGCGGCCGTAGACGTCGGCGGTGTCGAAGAAGTTGATGCCCAGTTCAAAGGCGCGCCTCACGGTGGCGGCGCCTTCGTCCTGGCGATCGGCGGTGAGGCTCAGGCAACCCAGGGCCAGGGCGGAGACCTGGAGGTCGGTGGTGCCTAAGGAAACGTATTTCACGCCGCGTTCTCCTGGGTGGCGCGCTCGATGGCGCGCTGCACGGCGGCGACCAGGCCGTCGATG
>CAXGRO010000458.1:0-5049 GCA_964012055.1 uncultured bacterium | reverse complement strand
AGACCAGGAAGAGGCTAAACCAGTAGATAGAAGTGCCCGAAGACTGCTGGAAAGCCAGGCCAATGGGGTGCAGCGGAAACCAGTGTAGGCGGGACCGGCAGAAGGCCAGGACCCACGCCTCCAAAAACCCCCAGAGCCAAACCAGCCACTTGCCCAATTGACTGCTGGTGGGGTTTTGCAGCAGGTGGGTGGTCTCGTTGAAAACGCCGACCGCCCCCAGCAGAAAAACCGCCCCGCCCTTGTCGTAGGCCACCTCCAGGCTGGCCCAGACGGCGACCAAAAAGCCAACCACAAAAGCCCCCAGCACGGTACCACCCACCAACCAGGGCTGGTCGCGCAGCGAAAAAATGCGCAGGTGGTGGGGAATGGCCGGCCACACCGGCAAACGGATATTGCCGAAGAAAGCGCTGCTAGTAAATAGCTTGAAGGCCACCACCTGCTGCGCCGACAACCGATTGGAGCCGATCAGTTCGGTAATAAAAGCGCCGCCTTGGGCGTTGGGCCAGCTCGGCATCAGGTAGGGAAAGCCGGTGGCGGCAATGAGCTTGACGGTGACAAAAAAGGTCAACGCCGTCAGCAAGAACGAACCCGCGGCCAGCGGCAAACTCGCCCCCAGGCTGACCGCCCAGCCGATAACGCAGAGCGCCGACAGCAGCAGACCGGCCAGGGCCAAGCGGTAAATTCGCACCTCGTGGCGATCGCCCTGGCCGCCGCGCACTTGCTGCCACACTTGCCGCAAATGCCGGCGCGCCAGCCACACTGACCAACAGCCGATAAAAACGATGGCGCCAAAGCTCTCGAGGGAGAGTATCCCACTTGAGCCGATAGCCTGCCCCGAACCGCCCACCGTAAAACCAAACCGATCTATCGCGCCGATCTTTAAGGCGGCCAACAGGGTGAAGAGCACCAGACTGCCCAGAATATCCAGCGGACACAGGTAGGTCAGGGCCATCACCAGGGGCAAAACTCTGATGGTCAAGCCGGAAAACGGCCGGGGCAATTCGAGCACAAAGCGCTTGGTGTAGAGCTCGATCAGCGGCAGGCCCGGAGTGAAATAAGTACAGATGTTGTAGAACAGAGGCAAAAAGACGACGGCAAAGCCAATCCAGAACAACCCCGAGCGAAATAGCTCCGGCGTCCGGCCCGGCCCGTCAAAACCGCGGGTCAGGTCCAGGGGCATCTGGGCCAGGGGGAAAGTGAGCTTTTCAGCTTCGGCCCACTGCCGCTGGAACAGTATTACCAGACAAAATCCAAAGACCACCATACCCAGCGAAACGCCCAGCCACTGCAGTATCGGCTCAACCCAGCCGTCCCACGGCACGGGTGCCCCTTCCTGCAGCCCCAACCAGAAGGTATTCATCACCCGCGGCGAAGTATCGGCCAGGACCTGCCAGGGCAGGTGGGGAGTAAGCAGTTCGCCCCACTGGTTTTCGGGCGTGGCCAGGTAAACCGGCGCCGCAACGATGGCGACCCAGTATTCGATCCAGCCCCACTGCGGCAACACGCCCACCACCCAGAGCATGGAGAACAGGGTGAGTAACTCGCCCCGGCGCAGGCTTACGCGCGGCCACACCCGTTTGAGCAGAGCATTGAGGAAAAGCCACAGCACAAAGGGCATGAAGGCGACCATGGGAAACTGCGAGCGCACATAACTGCCCGAGCCCGAGCCGTGCCCTACCGCAATGATGAGGTAGTAGAATGTCGCAACAATGGTCAGCGCCCCCAGCACCAGGGCGCGCAGCGTAATGCGCGGTGCGGCGTCGGGCGATTTCTCGCGGCGCATATAAGACCGCTTAGGCATAGCCCGTTTAGTCCGCTCTTTCCACCACCGCCGACATCGACCCTCCGCTGTGCGGCAGTCGCGGGTCGGGGCCGTAACTGTGGATCTGGCTGCGTTTGTGCTCGGCCTGTTCTTTGTTGGTGGTAAACACGATCGAGCGGCCCCGGTGGTCGACCTCCCAGGCCATTTTCCACGCCGTTTCGCGGCCGTGGCGGAAGAGCCGCATCAGCATCTCGATCACGTACTCGTAGGTGTGGTACTCGTCGTCGAGCAGCACCACGTGGTAGCGCGGGATCTGCCGGGTCAGCTCTTCGCTGTCGGTCTCGCGCCGTTCTCTCTCTTTGGGCGGGGCAACGGTTTGCATGAGTACTTAAAACCGGGGCCTTGGGGGCTGGAGTCGAGGTGCCGCAGACGCGCGATCTCGGCTCGATAAGAGGGGAACTTGCTGCTGCCTGTGTTACGAATGAACCAGTCCGGCGCGACACTAAAACAGTCGCTATACCCTATGAGATCGATCTCCATGCGATATTAAATCAATCCCCAAACTAAAATTCGAAGATTGAAAGGGCCGTCTTGCCAAAAATCCACTCGAGATCTGCCTCGGATAGAAAGTCCCAGGTGCACGGCAGGTCCAGCGTCATTTCGCAGGTTTCCCAGCCGCAAACTCTGGGAAAATCACTACCCCACATAATGCGTTGGGGCCCAAAGCACTCCAGCGCTTTTTCGACAAAGGGCGTCACTTCTCTATAGGGGTGCTCCACGCCAAAAGCGTACAAACCCGAGAGCATGAAGTAGACATTGGGATAGGCCGCATACCCCATCAGGCGCTGGTAGTCGGGCGCCTCGGGCGTTTTGCTCAGATCCGGAAAACCCATGTGTTCTATGCGAAACCTGACCTGTGGAAAGCGCTTGATATAGTCCTCCATCTCATCCCCTTCAATGCGGCCGCTGAGGCTTACCACAAGGCCCAACTCCCCCACCGTGGTCCACACCGCCTCGTTGGTGGTGGAGGCCGGAATGCGCAATCCGGCCAGGTTGTTTGCCTCAACTTCGCGGCGGATCTGCGCGGCCGCATCTGCCGCGTCGTAATCGACTATCCCCAGGCTGGCAAAGCGCCCGGGAAAACGCTCCATGCACTGGCGCAAATACGCATTGTTGTAGCACCCGCCGTACTGGACCAGCAAGGCCTTGTCCAGGCCCGCCGCTTCCATTTGCGCCAGAAGCACCTCGACGATCACAAATTTGGTCAGCCCCGCGTGCACGTGGGCATCCACTACGGTCATTGCACAAATCCTTTTCTATCTGCCAAAGCAGCATCCATTCGGGTTTAGTGGAAGAATGCTAAATCTGTCCTAATCGAACACCGCGTCGGGATAGGTGACGGGTTCGGGGTCGCTGGGTACGTAGAAATCGTCGTCGAGTTCGGAGAGCGCCACCTCGCGGCCGCCGAGTTCGAGGTGCGATTTGAATCCGGCGAGAAAAGTAGCCGTTTTCTCAATGATGTGGTCGTAGGATTGCTCCATGCCCCGCCCCTCGATAAGGCGCTGAAACGCCAGCAAGGGCGGGATAAAATAATACTGCATTTCAGCTTCCTTATTTTCTCCTCCCGACAACAACTCTTCGTGCACGGCGCGGGGGAAGTTGATCCGCACCGACGCATTGCCGCCAAAATCAATCGTATTGTGCAGCGACGCGTAGAACGCCGGGTTGTCGCCGCGCGCTTTGAACCGGATCGTCCAGACATCGGAGCCGTGCTCGTAAATGTCTTCGATGTCGCGTTGCACCGCAACGCTTTCAACGCCGCCGCCCACAGCGGCCAGAATCAGCCACAAGCCGTGCACGTCGTGGGTTATTTCGGACGACGAATTATAAGCGGTTACGCCGCGAATTTCGGGACCCAATTTCCTAACTGCTGACCGCAGGGCGCCGGCCCCCAGGGTGTATTCCCAGGCAGACGCGGCCATAATGGGCGTGCCGTGCTTTTGGGAGAGTTCGACAATAGCGCGGGCAAGGCCCAGCTTCGGGGTAAAACAGCGGTTGAAGAAGACGGGGATGCCCGCTTTTAAATAGGGCGCCGCCAGCAGGTGAAAATAATCGCCCGCCCGCAGGTCGGTGAGCAGGATGCCGTCCACCTTGTCCACCATATCGTCGTAGCGGTCCACCGGCTCTGTGCCAAATTTTTCGCAGTAGGTTCTCACGCGTTCGGGATCGTGGTCCCAGATGTGGGTCAGTTCCATGCCCGTCATGCGGGTCGGCGTGTAGTCTTGGCTCATGGGCACGCACTGAATGAGGGGGCCGAAGAGGTTCGGCATGTGGTGGCGCGTGGGGTGGCAGGTCAATACCCCTATGCGGTGCAGTTTGGTCGATGGCATTTCTTATCCTCCTGTTGGTAAATTTCCTGAATAATGATACTCATTGCAGTGCGAAAGGCAGCCGCGCCATTCGCCCTCTTCATCAGATTAGGCTCATCACAACACCTCCCCACCCGGCTCGGGCGCCGGCTGCAGGTCGGCGAGAAACTGCCCGAACGCTTCCCATACGTCGTCGCCAATCGCGGCCGTGGCGTGGCGCAGATTACCCTCGACCTGGGCAACGGTGCGCGGCCCTACCAAAGTGGCGCCGATGCGCGAATCCCGCATGCTGAACTGCACCGCCAGGGCCCCCACTTCAACGCCGCGCTCCGCCGCCCAGGCGTAGATCTGCCGCGCCCGCTCTACATCGGGGCCCGTCCCCCGCTCGTCCAGATCTACGCCGGCCAGCAGTCCGGACAGGTAGGGCGAGCCGTTGACCACGCCCACTTCGGCCGCGGCGGCGTGGTCGAGCAGCGGCCCCATCGACTGGCGAATGGGGTGGTAGTCGTAGGACGGCAAAATGACGTCGGCGCGCCCGCTGTCTATAACCTGGCACTGCCAGCGGTGGTTGCGATTGCCCAGACCGATGGCGCCAATCTCACCGGCGTCGCGCAACGACTCCAGCACTTCAAAGGCGCCCCCCGGTCCCAGAATTGTCTCCATGTCGGCATCGGAGCTGGGGTCGTGGACAAAGACGATGTCGATCGGCCCTAAAATCTGGCGGCTGTTGTCGTAGCACCAGCGCACGTCGTCGGCACCGTAGTGATGCCGGCGCTCGGAGTGGGTGCCCACCTTGGTGGAGACGGTCAGGCCGGCGCGCGTCTCTGCGTCTAGGCTGGCCAGGCCAGCGCCCAGGTGCTGCTCGGATTCACCGGCTCCGTACATCGGCGACGTGTCAAAGGAGCGCACCCCCAACTC
>CAXGRO010000457.1:0-5069 GCA_964012055.1 uncultured bacterium | reverse complement strand
CAGCGTATGCTGGGCAACACTGGCGGTTCCGTAGGCGTTGACGTTGTCGACGCGACCGCTGCTCCAATTGAAAAAGCGCCACACAAAAAACGCGCCCTCGTCCCCCTTCTTGCCGCCGGCCGGCTTGCCAAAGCCGCGCAATAGAGCGGGCAACTTAAAACCATAGCGCACCGACACATTGTTTTTGGTGTCGATGTCGCGCGTGGGAATGGGGGCGCCGGTGGTCGAATCGACCACCACCTGAGTGAGGCGCTGGGTGGGATTATTGTCTTCGTTATACTGGGCCTGGAACTCGTAATTTTGATCCAGCCACTTGATAAAGCGCAGGCTGTACTTGACCCGCCCTTTTTGGTTGCGGCCAATTTCGCGGCCAAAACTCAGCTCCCCGGGCGAGTATTTCTTGCGCAGGTCGCGGTTGAGCCCCAGGCTAAAGTCGCCCTGCAAACCGCTCAGCGGCGCCACGTTGCCCGAGTACGATTCCTTAAGGGTAAAAGTCTCCTGAAAGGTCGTGTCGGCGTCCGACACCCTCAAGCTCTTCTTTTCCTGGTGGTTGGCGTTCATCGAATAGGACAGGCTGGAGGGCAAATAGCGCAAGCGCGTTTCGCGCATGCCCTTGGGCATAAAAGCAGGCAGCCACTTGAGCACCGGCAGGTCTTTTTTGGGCACGGGCATCTTGTACGAATAGGACAGGGTCCGAATGTCCTGGTCGTCCAGTGGTGTAGTGGGGTTAGAGCGGCGGTTGAGCGTGTACGAAGTGCGCAAGCTCATCTGGTCCAGAGTCCAGCGCCAAAACCAATTGCGGCCGCCGCGTTTGCTAAAAGAGAACTCGTAGAACTGCTTGGTGAACAGCGAGCGCGCCGCTTCCTTTTCGTCCTTGGTCAACTCCACGTCCGCGTTGGGCCCAAAGCGGGGCAAATTGAGGGTGCGTTCGGCATTGACCTTGAGCGGCATATTGAGCCCCCAGCGCCCCGGAAAAAACTGGTGCATATTGGTGTTGGTGCCCACTTTGGTGCGCAAACTCGAGCTGTTGTTGTCGGTGTTGGTGAGGGTGCGAAAGTCTTCGGCCCGCCACTCGATTTCGGTCTGCACGTTGGCAAAGTCGGCCATCTGCGTGTTGAGGTTGGCATAGGCGGCCAGGCCGGCGTCGTTGCGCGCGTCTTCCAGGCGCAATTCGTCCACCCACACCTGGCCGCTGTCGAGCTGGGTACTGCCCAAATTGCGCAGGCCGATGGTCAGCTGTTTAATTTGTTGCATCGACGGATTGCCGCGCACGCTGTACACCGCCGACTCGCCGTCGCGCAAATTGGAACGGATGATGAGGGTGTCGAGCCGGTCCGGCCGCTGCCCGGTGGAATCGGGCGCCTGTTGCTGCAGCACGCTCTTGAGTTGGGCCATCACTTCCAAATCTACGTCGACCTCATTGCCCTTCCACCCCGCCCGCAAACCGTCCCACCCGGGAAAAACGCTGGTGGCAAATTCGTAGTAGTTGGTGCTGTCGCGGCCAAAGCGCAAAAAGAGCTGCAAGGTGCTGGAGTCTTGGCGCGCCAAATAGTCGGCCAGGGAGTCGCCGTGGGCGAACATGCGCAGCCGGGTGTACTTGGTGTAATTCTGTTCGCTGGTCAACACTCGCGATGCCGACATTTGGTGGCCCACGTCGAGGTTGGTATAGGCCAGCACCAGCGACTGCTCGCTCTCGCGCCGCCGCGACGCCGAGTTGCGCCGCAACTTGACGCCGGGCGGCGGTTTGTAGCCTTCGTTCTCGCGCGTGCCCACCGTGGTGACGTCGAGGCCCTCGTCCTCGCCGGGCGGGAAGGCCTCGCCCAGAGCGATCACTTCGTCCTCCTGCCACTGGTTGCCCACCACCTCCATCTGAGCGATCTCCACCACCGTTTTCTGGCCGTCGGCGGCCATGTCGTTGGTGACCATTAAGCGGGCGAACTCAATGCGCGTCGAGTCGGGGTTGCCTTGCCGTTCAATATTTTCGTAGAGCGGCAGGCGGAAGAGGCGCCAGCCGGCCGGGCTGCGGGTGCCGGACACGTGCGGGTCTAGGGCCAGGTCGATGCTGTAGTGGTAGTAGTCGTTGCGCTGATTGACAAAGCCGTCGTTGTTCAAATCTTCGGTGTCGGGGTTCTGGTTGTTCGACTCTGGGCCGTTGCCCTCGGTGCCGTTGATGCGCGAGTAGTCGTCGCGGCGGCGGTCGCTAAAGGCCCAGTCGTCGCCCTCGGGGTCGCCGGCGTTGCGGTTGGGATAAACGCCGGCAAAGAGCTGCTTTTTGGCGTCGGTATCCAGCCCCGCCGTGTCGACGTCGGCCAGCTCGCCGGCAGCCACCGCCAGGCCCAGGTAGTAGTCCAATTCCTCCAAGCTAGTGCGCCCGTCCAGCCCCACGTCTTCGGCCTCGTCCACCACCCCGTTGCCCGAACTGAGGCCGCCGATGGGCTCGTCCTCGGTGTCCAAAAAACCGTCGCCGTCCAGGTCTTCGCTCAAATCGCCTAGGTCGATGTGCAAAAAACCCTCCTCGCCGCGCAGCCAGATCTCCAAAAATTTTGAGCGCGAAAAGTCGTTGACCGAGGTAAAATTGGTCATCACCCCGTTCCACGCGCCCAGCGCCCCGGGCTCGGGCTCCAGCTCCATCACCAATATGTCGGTGCGATTGTTGTTTACATCCAATTGCCCCTCTTCATTGGGCCAAATCTCCAGGCGCGAGATTTTGTCGAAGGGGTTGTACCAAATCATGCGACTGCGGTTTTCGGCGGCAAAAAACGGATCGAGCGGCAAACTGGCCGGCGTCCAGCGGGTGCGAATGATCGACAGCAAGGTGGGCTGTTCGCTGCCCTCAAAATCGTCGATAAACCCCTTGCCTTTGGTGTTGAGGTTGGGACGACTTTGCGCCACCTCGGCCTTGAGCGTGATGTCGGAAGGCTCCGCCGTCTTGAGCAGCGGCACGGCGTCCACCAAGCGGGTCAGGAGCGGCGCCTCTAACTCAGTGCGCAAGTCCACGTCCCACACCACGGTACGCGCCGGCTCGTTGCCCACCCGCACGCGGCGCTCGTTGGAGCGCTCGTTGTTGTAGAGCAGGGTGCCGCCAATGCGCCCGTCGCCGTCCCAAAACTCGTAGTCGGAGCGCAAGCCCAAGAGCGTCTTTTGCTGGCCGCCGCCAAAGAGGTCTTCAGTTTCAAACGTAATGTCGATGTCGGCGCCCGGGTCGGCGGCGGCGCGCGACGCCTGATCGCTGATAAAGGTGAGGTCGCCGCTAAAGCCCACATTGTAATCGCGCCCGAACTCCAATTGCTGACCGTTGAGGCGCACCTCTACCGAAGTCGGGTTGACCCCAAAGGGCAGCCGTATTTTGGCCTGGCCTGAGCTGATGACGGCGCGAATGATGTAGGTGCTGGCCTCGGCGTGGTCGCGCTGCTGGGCGCTGGTGTAAATGACGTCCACCCGGTCTTTGAGCTTTTGGAACTTGGGGTTCTTGGGCGCAAACGGCGTCTGATCCGGAAAAACCAGCAAACCCTCTAATTCAAAGAGACCCGGATAGGTCGGGTCGATGAGCCGGTCGGGCGGGTCGGTGAGCGATTGGCCGTGTTCGTCCAAGCCCATAATCTGCAAATAGGAAGTGCCGTCCTGCGACGTCACCGGCTCCTGCCCGGCCACCTCCTTGAGCACTTGCACGTCAATGGTGCTGCGGTCGAATTTCTTGCCCTGGCCAAAGCCGCTGTTGGTGATGCGGTAGACGTTTTTCCACTCCAAATCCCAGGTGGGAAATTCTGGGCGCGCGTCGCGCGCCTTGACCAGCTTGAGCTGCAAGGTGTCGCTCAGCGTGTTGCCTACCTGCACGCCGCCGGCGGTGCGGTAGCTGACCGCCAGAGCGTGGCGGTCTTGGATGGGCTGCCGCAAAATGATATAGCCGCCGCCGTCCAGCAGCGAGTAGTCGTTGTCGGGGTCGAGCTGGTGCCAGGTGCCGCGCTCAATCCAGCCGCTCTCGTCGCGGATCTGGTCGGGGAAAACCGCCGTGCCCGGCGGCACATTTTGCGCCCGCGCCAGCGAGTCGGCCTCAAACACCACGGCGACGCCCTCGCGCGCCCGCTTTTCCTGGTCGTTGTTGGTATTAAAGTCGTTGACGAACACCTGCAAAAAACTGAAGTCGATAAAATCTTCGACGGCAATTTCGGGACGCCGCGCCACCTGGCGGAAGTCGGTTAAATTGGCGCGGTAGAATTCGTCGAGGAAGAACATTTTATTTCGCATGTACTGGTGGTCGCGCAAGGTCACTGTGTCGGCTACCGCACCGCCCTGCAGCGAACGGCGGTTGCCCTTGCTCTTTTCGTGGCTAGCGATGGCGGTAAAACTCATGGGCCCCACATTGCCCTTGGTGCGAAAGCCGAAGAGTCCCTTGAGCTGCTGGCGGAAACTCACAAAGCGGGTACCGGGCAATTCCAAAGTGGTGTTGCCGGCCTGGATTTCCTGAATAATGGCGTCGTCGTCGTCGCTCTTGTAGTCGATTTTAATCTGGTTGGCCAGCGCGTCCTGCAGACCGAGGCCCACGTTTTGGGTGTCCTGGCTTATACGAATGTTGATGAGCTCGCCCACCTTGCCCTCCACCGTAAACTTGGACTCCTGGTCCATCCCCAGGGTGGGAAACTTGGACGGCCGGCTGGAAATGGTGCGCACTTCCCCCGAGGTCCAATTGCTCTTGCCCGATATGGTGGTTTTGTGGGAACCGCTTATGCTCAGCGACGGCCCCTCGGTGCCGATGATGCGGCGCAGGGTGCGCGAGCTGGTGTGGAACGGCACGTTCCAGTGCAAGCGCCGGGTGCCGGCGCGGCGACTGGCCACCGCCTTGCTGCGAAAGCCGCCGCGCACCTTCTTGTGCCACGCCGCGCCCACTTTGTGCTGGTAAGACGCTTTGAGGTGGTCCGAGCGGCGCAGGCGCACCGGCGGGTCCAGGGTGCGACCGGCGAGCTGGCGGGTGTATTTGACGCCCACCGAGTCCACGTCAACGTCGCTGCCGAGCCAGGGGGTTAATAGAGGCAAATACATGCTGGGCCGTCCTGCTTCCTCCAACGTGATAT
>CAXGRO010000456.1:0-5079 GCA_964012055.1 uncultured bacterium | reverse complement strand
GGCCCGCCGCCACCGGGTCGGCGGCGGTGGCTTTGCGAAAGGTGCCGGTTTCGAGGTCGGCCACCTGGCGCGGCCGCACGTTGCCGGCCAGCCCCTGGATAAACTGGGCTTGTACCTGCGGCCCCAGGGTTTCTTTGAGTTGTTGGCGGCAGACGCCGGGGAAGTCGGCGGAGATGCTGTCGTAGGCGTAGCCGTAGACCAGCACCGGGTGGCAGCCGTAGTTGAAGATCACGCAGCGCCCGTCGCCCGATTCGGCGGCGACGTCCAGGACCCACAACTCGGCATTGTAGCAGCCGTCGGGGTCGGGTCCCATGGTCATTTCGCCGTCGGCGTTGCGCCGGCGCCGGTTGATGCCGACGTGCGATTGGCCGCGGTGCACGGTCACCGCCGCCGGCTGCATTTGCGCCATGGCCTGGAGCACCAGCCGCACCGTTTGGGGAATGAGACCCATTTCGTAGGCGAGCAGGGCGGTGGGTTTTTCCTCTTCGGTGGCATACCCTTCAAAGCCGGTCATGGGGCCGCTGTGGGTGTGGGAGAAATTCAGGATGATCGACTCGTAGGGAATGCCGGTCGCGGCCGCCAGTTGGTAGCGGAAGAGGTTGGTCATCAGGTGCGACAGCCCGACCATGTCCATGGAGATCCACAAAAGGCGCCGGCCGTTGCCGTCTTCCAGCACCAGGGCCTGGCCGACGAGGGGGTCCAAGACGGTGGCGCCGGGGGTGGCACGCGGTCCGCGGCCGCCCATGGGCAGTCCCAGGGGTGGGGTGATGTCCGTTTCGGCCCAGCCGGCTCGCGTTGTGCTCATAGTGGATCTCCTATTGACTTTGGCGTAGATCGTACTCGGCGATTTTGCGCGCCAGGGTGTTGCGGTGAATGCCCAGGGCGGCGGCCTGTTGAATGTTCCACTCGGTTTCTTGCAAGACGCCGTGGATGTGGCGGCGTTCTACTTCGTGGAGGGGGATGGCCGCGCCCGTGCCCGCGGGCAGAGGGTTGGGTGATTCTAACAAGCGCTTGGAGAAGTGCTGCGGCGCAATGGCTTGGTGGGCGGCCAGGGTGGCGGCGCGCTCTATTTCCTTCTGTAACTCACGTACATTGCCGGGCCAGGGGTATTGTTCCAATAGTTCTATGACGGCGGGATCTAGCGTGAGTGCGGCGCGTTGCATTTTGGCGCAATGTGCTTTGAAGAAGTGCTGCGCCAGCAGCGGGATGTCGCCGCGGCGCTGGCGCAGTGGCGGCACCTGCACTTCGATGCCGGCGAGGCGGTAGTACAAATCCTGGCGAAAGCGGCCTTCCTCTACTTCCTGTTCCAGGTTGCGGTTGGTGGCGGCGACCACGCGCACGTCGACCTGGCGCGGCTGAGTGTCGCCGACGTGCTGGATTTCGCCGTCCTGCAGCACGCGCAGCAGTTTGACCTGCATGGAAGGTTCCATCTCGCCGACCTCGTCGAGGAAGAGGGTGCCGCCGTCGGCTTCTTCAAATAGGCCCTTCTTGCCGGTGGGGCTGTGCAGGCCGGGGTAGTGGGGAATGACGACAAAGAGTTCGCTTTCCAACAAGCTCTCTTGAATGGCGCCGCAGTGCACCGGCACAAAGCTGGCGTCGCGGCGCGGTCCGTTGTAGTGAATGGCGCGGGCGATGAGGTCTTTGCCGGTGCCGGTTGCGCCGGCGATCAGCACGGTGATGTCGCTGTCGATTACCGGGTGCAGCAGTTGGTAGACTACTTGCATGGCCGGGCTGGCGCCGACGATGTCGGCAAAGGGGTAGCGGCCGGCTACTTCGCGGCGCAGCTGGGTGTTTTCCTGGCGCAGGCGGGCGTTGGCCTGCTGCAATTCGGCGTGGAGGCGGGCGTTGTCTTCTTGCAGGTTAAAGCGCTCGACGTTTTGCGCCACGCTGTGGTGTAAGAGTTCGTCGTCAAAGGGTTTGAGCAGGTAGTCGTCGACGCCCAGGCGCACCGCCTGCACCGGCGTTTGGGAGTCGTCGGCAGAGCCGGTGATGACGATGGTGCGCATGTCGGGGTGGATTTCTTTGGTGACGCTGAGGGTTTCGATGCCGTTCATTTCGGGCATGCGGATGTCGCAGATGACCACCGAAAAAGTTTGTTCGTGGCACAGGGCGATGGCCTCTTTACCGCTGGTGGCGGTGGCGACGTTATAGCCTTCGTCTTCCAGCGACAGAGAGAGGCGTTGCAACACCAGGGCGTCGTCGTCTACCAGGAGTACATTTGTCTCGCTCATGCCCATAAAATAGGACATTTGGATGGGGCTGTCAGCGCCGCCGGCCGCGTTGACATAGTGCAGCCCGCCGGCTATATTCTCCAAAGACGGCTAGGTGGAAATTGGGGGCGACAGGATTCGACGGGGATGGCGAAGCCGAGATTGCGTGCCGAGGTCCCCAACACCTCGTAAAACCTGGGAACAACCATAATCGACAACGATTATAATTACGCTCTGGCTGCCTAATTAAACGGTAGCCCATTCGGGCCGATGGAGCCTGCGCCGTTGGCCCGAGTGACGCTTATAGCAGGCTAGTTGAATTCTTGCGTCCGGGAGGATTCGGCGAAACTTACTGGACTGGCCTACCGCCGATCCTGTCGGTTGGAGCGGCGGCGGGTGAGACTAAACGACCGACTACGCACGTAGTATATCGAGGGAGACTCATCTTCGGACGCGGGTTCAATTCCCGCCGCCTCCACCAAAATTGAAGAGCGCAACTC
This sequence comes from uncultured bacterium, assembly GCA_964012055.1. Classification (GTDB taxonomy): domain Bacteria; phylum Latescibacterota; class UBA2968; order UBA8231; family UBA8231; genus CAXGRO01. The sequence goes on along the minus strand of CAXGRO010000456.1, from coordinate 2,369 downwards.
TCTGTTAGCAAAGGGAGTTGCGCTTTCTTGTTCTGCACCTACCACTTGGCGTGACACGCATATGGCACACTTTGAATGCATAGATGTGTCTTGGGAGTGTGCCGAAAGTGTGGGCATTTGTTCAGGGGCGGCAGATGCCGAATTTGGCAACGCCTTGTTCTGCTTGGATTTTCCACCTCAAATGCACGGCCTAACAAACCGCCGTGCGGATCAGCATCGATTAATTATTATCACGCGACAACTCTACTATAGGCTTGTACAAGATAGAAAGAAATCTAAAGCGATAGGGATTAAAGATACATGCGGACGTATAAAGCCGCTCCAAAGGCTTCGATGCTGATTGAAAGCATGAGGGATATTGAATATTCCCTTGAGACGGCCTTGGCTGACATAATTGACAACTCATTAACATCAGGTGCTTCAGAGGTAGACATAATGGTGCCGCCGGTCGAAACAGAAGCCAGATTGGGGATTCTTGATAATGGTGAGGGGATGACAGAGGAGGGGTTGCTCAATGCTATGAGGCCAGGGAGTCAGAATCCCTTAGAAGGGCGAGGTGCAACCGATCTGGGGCGTTTTGGTCTGGGACTCAAGACCGCATCCTTCTCCCAATGTAGAAGATTGACCGTTGTAACAAAACAAAAGGGCGTAGTAAGTGCAGCCGTTTGGGATCTAGACTATGTTGCAGAAAAAGATGATTGGTTGGTCCAAATTCCTGAAGAAATTATGTCAATTCCCTTGCGGTGGATAGTCTAAACTCCGACTAGGATAGATCGACAATTCGCTGATGCAGTTGTTGTTACCGGCGGATCGATATATTGAGTATCATGCCGCTGTCGCATGATTCTTAGGCCTAGACCTCTTCGACTATAGTCATGATTACCTTCTTGATTTTATCGGGAAGACGAGGGCCCGGTAGTACTCGATAGCCAAAAAATAGCAAGATTCCTCAGATGAAGTGGGTAGCCCATTGAAAAAATATCTCATTTTTCAGGGCTTTGAACTTATCTTCTTTGCCTCTGAGTAGTTATAAAAACAAGGTCATTCCCCTCCTTTAGTTTTGCCATGCCTTCTTGCGGATTTCCTATGATCTTAGCTGTGCGCTGTCATTGTCAAACAAATTGGCGTTCCCTGAATTCAGAGTAAAAGCTTTTACTGCCCCCAAGTGAATTGCAAATTGCAGGACAGATACAATAAGTGTTTAGATAAAAGTCAAGTTTTTTACTCCACTTTGATAGCAATGGCTTTGGCCTGCCCCGGGTGCTTAGATTAGGCTAGCACCCTCGTCCAATACCATCACGGAGCCGTGCATGGCGATACTGTCCTCAGAGACCAGGAACAATGCGGCTCGTGCTATATCGTCGGCGTCAGAGAAGGGCCGTCCACTCCGCGTGCGATCGGCGAGTTGCTTCAGGCGTAATTCGGCACCGGGGCCACTGCGGAGGTGTTCGTTCCCCGGGGTGGCCGTGGGCCCAGGAGCGATGGTATTGACGTGGATACCGTGTGGGGCCAATTCGTTCGCCAGAGCCTCGGTAACGGATACTACGCCTGCCTTGGAGGCACAGTAAGCCGCGCCGCCACTCGAGCTCCTAAAAGCACCGATCCCCGAGATATTCACGATATGGCCGGAGCCATTTGCCTTCATGAGCGGCACTACCGCGTTGGCACAGAAGAAAGTGCCTTTGAGGTTGGTGTCCATCACTCGGTCGTATTCCGCTTCGCTCGTAGTGCCCGCTGGTGTTCCGCCGACGATACCGGCCGCGTTCACGAGGATATGCACGTCCCCAAAGGCAGCGACGACGGCCTCGACCATGGACTCGATCTGGGAAACCTCTGAGACGTCTGCCACGAATGGTCTGGCGACGCCACCAGCCTCCAGGATGTTATGTGCTACTCGATCGGCTTTGTTGATATCGGTGCTGGCAATAACAGCGACCTTCGCCCCTTCTGACGCAAATCGAACAGCTACAGCCTCGCCGATGCCGGCGGTGCCGCCGGTTATCAATGCAACCCTGTCTCGTAGTTTCATAGTGCCTTTCCTCGTGTTTTGAGACAACAACTGGAACCGCCGTACATAGACATGATCAGAAATCCTCGAGACGGGTAGTATACGAAAAGCCCGCTGCATCTAAGTGAATGCCGATTTTTCTTGAAAATATGCAAACGTGTACCGTAATATGGGGACAAGGTATCGATCATAGAAGAAGCGTCAGTGTCTAAAGCTTGAAGATTCAGTCACGTAAGGCAATGGCATATAAAAGCATCATCAATCTGAGAGTGTACCGGCGAAGCATGAGTCGCCAATTTGGAAAGCTGGACTTGCCCGGTTTTAACAGACAATGATTGATGGCTCAAATAGCTGCTCAAAC
>CAXGRO010000455.1:0-5096 GCA_964012055.1 uncultured bacterium | reverse complement strand
CATCTCTTCGGTCTTGTGCGTTTTGTCTTTCATGAGCGGTCCTCCATCGGGCTCAAAAACACTCACATCAAAACTGGGTCAACTATGGAAGGTCACGCCAGCCTGACGATCAACCTGCTCCCTCTGCTCGCCGACCCCGACGATCCACCCTCTGCGTTAACCCTCAACATAAGCGGGACTTCTCACACTCAGGCTGTGCTCAATAATGGCCTGTTGACCGTGCGAACTTCAGCGGCAAGCACGCCCATAGTCGACACTTTACAGATTGTTGCTGCCGCCCCCCTGGGCCTATCCGATACCACCTCGTTCGCTATAACCGTTCTGGTGCCGCCACCGCCGCCGTCGCTGGTATTTGGTTTGGTCGACACCAGCTTTGCGGTGGACGACACACTGGACGAGCCGCTGGCCAACCTGACCTGGTCTTCCATTGCCAATGCGGCCTTTCTCAGTGTCGACATCGACTCGCTCACCCACCGCGCCACCATCACTGCGGCGGCCGACACCTCCGGCCTTTCTACCCTCATCTTCAGGGCCACCGATGCACAGGATGCCACCGATGCCGACACGCTTACCGTCAATATCACTGCCATCACCGACACCGTCGTCACTACACCACCTGATACCACCGTCACCGACACCGTCGTCACTACGCCGCCCGACACCACTGTTATTGTCGAAAATCAAGCGCCAATTGTTGGCCCCTTTGCCGCACTTACCCTGTACAGAGACGGCTCGCATAGACTCGTCCTTGATCGTCATGTAGAAGACGACCAACCTGTAACCGACCTGGTGTGGACGGCTATGTCTAACCCCGGAGTTCAGGTGAGCATTAATCTCGAAAACCGCAACGCCGTCATAGCGCCATTTGGTAACTTTCTCGGGCAGACCCAAGTCGTATTTCGCGCCACCGACACCCAGGAAGCCACCCACGCAGACACCCTGCAAATAACAGTGGAACTTCCCCCCCCGGCGACCTGGACAGCGACGGCATGCTGAGTTTTTCAGATCTCTTTCGCCTGGTCGACTCCATCGGCCTAACCTCCTTTCAACCAGAATGGGACGCCAGCCACGATCTCAACGACGACGGCAGACTTAGCTTTGAAGATCTTTTCAAATTCATCGATCTGATGGCCCCTCCTCCGGTGGAATAAAATTAAAGGGCGCGGCCCACAGACTGTGGACCGCGCCCTTTAATTCTTTTTTTTAATTATTCTCTATTCCCAGATAATCACCTCAATGCGCCGATTGAGCGCTTTATTTTCTGGCGTATCGTTGTTGACAGTGGGCCTTTCCTCTCCATACCCCATCGCTTCAATCATGCCCTGGGGAATGCCGTGATCCGATTCTAGAGCCCCTTTAACAGCCTCGGCCCGCTGTTCCGACAACTTCATATTTGAGGCGTTGTCGCCATCTGAATCTGTGTGCCCTTCAATGACCAGTTTTCCCGGCGAAAACATTTTTACAAAATCGGCTACCTTCTTAAATTCGATGCTTGCTCCTTCCCTCAGCTGAAATCTGCCCGCATCAAAAAGCACGCCCGAGTCGATGATAAACCGCGGCACCACCACATCGCCCTTCATCGCCCCCTTGTATTTGATAAAAGGCTGATCCAACGCCGTTTGATTGGGCGTGTATTTGCCAATAGCAGCCCCCTGTTGCGATAGATCAATCTTCATAACGCCAATAAACACGCGAATTAACGCCCCCCCCGTGCCAAACGGACGGCGCTCGCGGTAAACGTTCAACTCATCGCCGGCCAAGATATTTACCTCGCGCCCTCGGTCAATTACATAACTGCGCCCCGCCGCCACACTGTCGGGCACGCCTCCCAAACTGGCTTTGTTGATCACGTCAGTAATGCGCGGGGGATTGAACTGCGCCCATCCCTCTTGTGGCACGGAGATAGCGAGGATAGCTCCTAAAAGCATAGCTCGACAAAAAAAACTAACCTTATTCATATGAAAACAAATCTCCATGCTGTATCTATTGAGGAAAATTATTACCGCCCTACTACAGGTGTCGGAATCTTTGTCCATTGCGATATCCACCATTTACATCGCCAATTACACAAAATTTAACCGTATTGCTACCTCTGTGTTAAATCAATTTGACCCAATAATAGCAAATCCCATTCCAGCAAAATGCGCCTATCGAGTATAGAACAGAGCTTGCTTTTTGCAAAATTTGATTTTTTACAAAAAACGAGAGAAATTTACAATCCCGATTATGTCAGTGGCGACGAGCGCCTCCTGGTCAAGGAAGTTGTGCATTTTTTTGACAACGCAATCCTGGAACCAAGCCACTACAACTACCCCGCCCTGTTCTCCTATCTCTACGCCAGCGTCCTGTACCTTGTGCGCGCCCTGGGCGGTCTCGACCAAGTGGGCGGAGTACATCTTCCCATGGGATTTGTCCTCACGTTTAATATTGTACTTTTGCTATCATCGGCCGCATTCTCAGCATCGCGGCCAGTTTGGCTCTGGTCGTCGTCACCTATCTATTGGGTCGCCAGACCTATGGCCGCCACGTGGCTTTGGGCGGAGCCCTATTTTCTGCCATATCGGCCATCTTAATCAGCCGCTCGCGTTTTGCCCTGCCCGAAGTGACCATGGCGCTACTGGCTGTCCTGGCTTGCTACTTCATGGTAAGAATCGTCCATAAAGCGACTTACAACAACTACTTACTGGCAGCGCTCTGCGCCGGATTGGCCATTTCTACCAAATACAATGCCGGCATGATTCTGGGCGGCTTTGCGGTGGTCCATTGGCTGGCGAATAAAAGCTTAAAAGATTGGCGCCACCACCTCAAACTGCTCTGCGCCAGTTTGGTGTGCCTGGGTGCTTTTCTGCTGGGCTCGCCCTATTCCTTGTTATCCTTTGGCGAGTATTATCAAGCGTTGGTCAACGTCAAATCAAATACCCAATTTGCTTTGCAGATAACTTCCTGCCCCTGGTTGAATTTGTTCAATTCGATCTGGCAAACCGAATGGGTCTGGGGCGCATTGGGCACCTTAGGTTGCGTATATGCCCTGTACCGACGCAACCGCGCCCGATGCGGTCTTGCTCAGCATTGTGCTGCCCACTTTTCTCTACATTGGCTCCTGGAGCAAAGCCGATCTGCACTACATTATTTTTCTCGCTCCCCTGGCCGGTTTGCTTGCGACTCATGTGATGGTGGATTTTAGCATGCGATTGCAACTAGCCTGGGCCCTGGTTTTTCTGGCGCTGTTCTCGGCGCCCAATGTGTAGCGCCAAGCACAGCGGGGCCTGAAATTATCGCAACCCGACGTGCGGCTTAAAGCTGCGCGCTGGATAGAAGAAAACATTCCCAATAATACGGTGATTGGCGGTTATTGGATTTCGTATCTGCCGCCATTAAAAGGGCTCAAACAGCAAGAAAAATTGCGCGAGCTTATCGACCACAACCGCCATTCTCCCCAGGCCGTCGACGCCCTGCACCAATTGGATCGCAACAATCGCTTTTACAAATGCGTGCGCCTCCACTACTTTATGGACAGCCCGCAAATCCCTACTTCTTACCAGCAAACAGTTGACCTGCGCGCCCCCAAAACGCGCCGCATCTTTAGCAACGCCTGGCTCATCTACGAAGACATACGCCGCTTTGGGGTGGAATACGTATTGCTTTCCAACGCCGCCTATGGCCCTATGGCCGCTTTATAGACACGCCGCCCCCCCCGGACGGCACCGCCGCTCATTACTTTTTTACCCGCAGCCGCAGTTTTATAGAACAATTTTTTGCCCCGCAGAACACGCGCTACCAATTGGTTAGAGAATTTGTCGACGGCGGCACACGCATTAGTCTGCTCAAAGTCCTCCCCGAGCGCTCGCTGGTCACAACCCTCAACCCCGGCCTCAATCTCGATCAAAATCCCGCATTGCAGTAGCCTTTATATTTAGTTATTTTGCTCTGAGTCAGCAGATCAATTGCGATCCGCTTTTGCTTTAGGAGCACCCCATGCAGGCACTGCATTTGTGGTGGGGCCAATCCGTTTATCTCGCCCTGTTTTTCGCTTTAATCATTAACACCGCCAGCGACGGCCAAGACTTCCCCCCCACGCCCGTCGTTGTTACCGCTGTGCTCGAACGCCACGTGTCCGGCACCACCAGCCTGGTGGGCACCGTGCGCCCCCGGCGCCAGAGCCGGGTGGCCAGCGAAGTGGCTGGCCAGGTGGTCGAACGCCTGTGCGATGCCGGCCAAAAGGTGGGCCGCGGCACCCCCCTATTTCGGCTCGACAACAACCAGGTGCGCGCCCAACTCATAGAAGCGCTGGCCGATGTCAAATTGCGCCGCTTTGACCAGGAGCAAAGCCTCAAATTGTGGCGCCAGGAAGCGCTGGCCGAACAGCAATTGCGCCAGGACGAATACGAACTCGACCGCGCCCGCGCCAAGCTCCAGGACCTGGAAAGCCAGATGCACGACCTGATCGTGCGCGCCCCCTTTGCCGGACACATCGTGCAGACCTTTACCGAACTGGGCGAATGGGTCGACCGCGGCGCCGAAATTGCCGACCTCATTTCCATAGACACGGTGCGCGTCTACGTCGACGTGCCCGAAAAATACATTGCCCGCCTGGCGCTGCGCGACACCACCCAGGTATTCGTCGATGCGCTCGACACCACCCCGTTCACCGGCCGCATCGTCGCCATTTTTGCCCAGGGCCGCCCCCAATCTCACACCTTTCCCGTAGTGGTTGAAGTACCTAACCTCAACCACCGCATCCGCGCCAATATGGCGGCCCGGGTACAATTTGCCCTGCCCCACGACCAACCGCTATTACTGGTACACAAAGACGCCGTGGTAAACAGCCCCATGGGCCAGGTAGTTTACCTGGCCATCGACGATAAGGCCGTCAGCCGACCGCTCCAAACGGGCCAGGCGCACAACGGCTACGTGGCCGTTGAGGGCGACGTTCAGCCCGGCGATTTGGCCATTGTGCGCGGCAACGAGCGCCTGCGCGACAGCCAACCCATTCAAGTCATCCGCAAACAGCAATAGAGCGCCGGCATGAAAATAGTCGACTCTTCCATCCAGCGGCCGGTAAGCGTTATTGTGGGGGTACTTTTTATTGTACTCTT
>CAXGRO010000454.1:0-5099 GCA_964012055.1 uncultured bacterium | reverse complement strand
GCTCGTATCTTGTCCAATATCGGGGTGGACTTATTACCGCTTGTCTGCGGACAGGCCCTTTGGAATCCGCTCTGGGACCACCCCCTTACCGACCTCCGTTTATACATGAATGACTTCGTTGTGTTAGTCATTCGTGAACTGAAAAGAATATAATTTAACCGATTGGCCGACAAAACGCAGCCTCACCGAGCGGCCTTGTAGAGAAGAGAGGTCGGGGTTGCCGTTCCAGGTGGCGGTTTGCGAGAGGTCGTTGAACATCAGGCGGTCGGCGGCGGATTTTTCGAAGCCCCAGATAGCGTGGCCGATTGGGTCGAGGATTTCGGCTTTGAGCCAGCCGCGGGCGCTGGCGTCCATGTTTATTTGCAGGTGGGTGCCTTCCAGGGTGAAGGGGACGGTAGTCAGGTGGCTGGGGGTGATACCGGCGTCTTGGGAGACGAAGCCGTCGCGGCGCAGATGGAGGCGGCCGATGCCCGATTTGGGGTTTTCGAGGCGGCGCACGTCGACGTCGATGTCGTGGCGTGCGGCGGTGCCGCTGTAGTAGAGGTAGAGCTGGTCGGCGGCGGAAAGGGCGCCGATGCCCATGTAGAGGCCCTTGGAGTCGAAGTGGCCGGCGGGGCCCAATTTGACGAAGGGGTCGAGCCAGCGGTCGAAGTGGATGCCGTCGCGGCTGGTGGCCAGCTGGATGTCGAGGGTGTCGCTGGTGTGGTAGTAGGGGGAGGGGAAGGCGAAGTAGCTGTTGGGGGTGTACTGGAGGGCGGCGGAGTTGTAGAGGCCACCGCCACCCTGGTCTTCGTCTTCGGGTAGGGTGAAGTCGGGTTCGACTATTTTAGTGGGCGCGGGGAAGTGGGAAAAGTCGGCGGATTCGGCGCGGGCGATGGTGCGGTAGTCGAAGGAGCCGACCTGCCTGCCGGTCTCGTCGATGTGCAGGTGCTCGTTGAGGCGGACGTAGGCGACGTAGCGTTGGAGGCGGGTGTCCCAGAAGGCGACGTTGTGGGTGTCGGTGTACCAGGGCATGATGGGCTGCGGGTATTTGGTCCAGTGGATTCCGTCGGGGGAGTGGGCGCCGATTATGGCCGAGTATTCCCAGGTTTCGAGCTCGCCTTTGAAGTAGCGGAAGCGGGCGCCGCCGCAGTTGACGCTGGTGACGCTCCAGCGCGTGTCGTCGTTGCCGATGAGTTTGTATTTTTCGGCGGCGGGGGCGTTGGGGTCGAGGAATACGGTGCCGCCGTCCTCGCCGCTAAAAATAATATTGTTGTCTTTGCTGCCGTTGTAGTCGATCAAGCCAAGGCTGGGGCGCTCCCAGGTGATGCCGTCCGACGAGGTGGCCAGGCAGAAGGAGGTGCCGTTTTCGCCGATGGCGCGGTAGTACATTCGGTAGGTGCCGTCTTCCATTTCCAGCATACACGAGACGTAGAGATTTTTGATTTCCCAGGGCTTTTCGGGCAAGAGGGCGGGGGTTTCGGCTTTGGCGGGGGGGTTGAGGGTGAGGGCAAAACCGAGTTTGTCTTGGACGAGGGCGTCGTCGAAGAGTAATTGTTTTTGGGTGCCTATGGAGGGTGTGGTCGACATGTGTTCCTCTGCTTATTGAGTTGGGAGTGGGGTGACGGGGGCTGGCTTGGGGCATTGTCGGGTGGCGGCCTTGCCTATGGTGTTTTGTGAGGCCCAAGGGCGGCCGCTCCCCCACAAAGCACTGCCGGCAAAACCGCCACCCGACAATGCCAGTGGGCGTATGGATAATTAACTGCGCTGGCTTCGATAGAATTTGAGATTTGCTTAAACCCTGTTTCTGTCGGCTACTTCTCCGACGATGCCCGCAGCGATCTCGCAATGCTCTTCTTCGTATTTCTCGCTGAACGTGCTCCAGCGGATAAACGTCTCTAGGAATTCTCGCGCCGTCGGGCAGTCCTCGCCGCTGTAGCGGTACTTCCTCGAAGCTGTCGGTTGCGAGTATGGATAGGTCTCCTTCTCCGCAGCTTCTTGCAAAAATTTCAGCCCGTCCGGCATCAGGTAATACTTGCCCTGTCCGGCGCCCGCGATGCCTTCTTGGGCCAATTGGTCGGCAAATTCTTCGGGGCTGCAGGTGAAGGCGTCGGCATCGATGTTGAGGCCGACCATCCAGCACGAATAGGCGTCGAGGTAGTCGGGAATGGGCAAGGGGGTGATGCCGGGGATGGCGGCCAGTTTCTGCGACAGCAGGCGCACCATGCGGTCGCGCTGTTCCACCTGCGGTTTGATGATTTCCAGTTGCGCCAGGGTGATTGCCGCCGTCGACAGGGTCATGCGGTGGGCGAAGCCGTTGACGATGTGGGCGCGGCCGAAGTGCGGCACCATTTCGCCGCCGCGGCTCTGGCCCACCAGGCGCGCCCGCGCCTCCAGCTCGTCGTCGTCGGTGACGATGCAGCCGCCCACGTCTGATCCCAGGGTTTTTTCGGAGTCGAAGGAGAAGCCGGCGGCGCTGGCCAGGGTGCCGGCGTAGCGGCCCTTGTACTGGCCGAAGACGGCCTGGCAGGCGTCTTCGTAGACCAGCAGGTTGTGTCGGGCGGCCAGCTCGTTGATGGGGTCCATGTCGCAGATGATGCCGGTCATGTGCACCGCCAAAATGGCGCGGGTGCGCTCGCCGATGCAGTGTTCGATGGTGGCGGCGCTCATATTGATGGTGCCCGGCTCGGTGTCGGGGAAGACGGGGATGTAGTTTTCTTTGATGAGGCCCTGCACGGTGCCAAAGTCGGTGACGGGGCTGACGATGATTTCGTCGCCGGGTTCAAAGTCGAAGGCGGCGGCCAATACGGCCAGGGCGGGGGTGCAGCCGGGGGTAGCGATGCAGTGTTTGACGCCCAGTTCTTTGGCGAAGGCGGTTTCGAAGCGCTGGATCATGTCGCTGGTGAGGCCCGAGTCGACGACTTCTTGCAGGTATTGCATGCAGTTGGGGCCCATGGTGCGGGGGAAGGGGGTGGGGAGTTTGGTGTTGGCGTATTGTTGGGATCGGGATCCGTATTGGGCGCGTTCTCGGGCTTGGGTCATTTTGAGGCTCCTGGTATTCTGGCTTGGCAGGTTTGGTTCGTCTATGTATTTTTCCGGTACTTGGACGGAGGGTAAATCTAGTGATTCGATCTACTTTTGAACAGAGGCGGCAGTTTGAAGAGGAAGGGTACCTGGTTGTAGAAGAGGCTTTTGTCGGGGATGAGTTGCGGCGCTTGCAGGCGGCGTTTGATCGCTGTGCGGCCGAGTGCAAGGAGGCCTGGTTCGAAGGGGTGGTGCGCGGGACCTCGCCGGCGGCGTTTTTTGATATTCCCGATCCCTTTGGGCGCGACGACGTTTTTATCGATCTGGTTGATCACGAGAGTTATTACGGGTTGTTGATGGATTTTACCGACGACGATTTGATATTGCTGGCGCCGCAGGTGCGCACGGTGCCGCTCAGTCCAATCAGTTATGTGGGGTGGCATCCAGACGTGCCGCACAGCAATCCGCTGCACATCAAGGTGCAGATTTATGTCGACGACGTGGGGCCAAATCAGGGGGCGTTTGCTTTTGTGCCGGGCAGTCACAAGGCCGATGCCGGGCCCTACCCGCAGGTGGGCCGCGTTGAGCACATGCCGGGGCACAAGGTCGTTCCCGGCAAGGCCGGCACCGCCATTATTTTTAATTCGTACGGCTGGCATACTTCTATGGTTAATTATTCGGACGAGCCGCGCAAGTCCATCATTCTCATTTACGAGAAGTGGACGGAGGGGCGCGTCAACGCCAACACGTTTGTCGCCCTTGCCGACCGCTTGCAGACACCGGCGCGGCGGCGTTTGTTTTCGCTCGAGCAATGATGGCACGCCTCGACGCTCACCTCCACGTATTTGCCAAGGCTTCGGCCGAGTTTCCCCGCGCCAGTACTGAGGCCATGCCCGCCGACCGCGAGGCGACGGTCGAAATGCTGTTGCAGGAGATGGAAGAGCACGGGGTGGAGCAGGCCGTACTGGTGCAGACGGGCGGCGCCGAGCTACAACAGCACGCCTATCTGCGCCACTGCCTCAAGGCGCACCCGCAGCGCTTTCGCGGCATTGGACTGATTCCTGCCGACTGCGCCGATGCGGCGGGTCACATGGATCGCCTGGCCGCCGACGGCGACATTATCGGCTTTCGGCTTTTCGATTTGGGTGGGCCTTACGACCCGCTGGCGCCGCTCGATATTCGCCATACGGCGACCTATCCCGTCTGGCAGCGCGCCGCCGAGAAAGATTACGTCCTGTGGCTTTATCCCAGGGCCGGCGACAGCCACGTTGTGGCGTTTTTGATAGACGCCTTTCCGCAGGTGCGCGTGGTGTTTAATCACCTGATGGTTTTTCCTGGCGAGGACAGCGTCTCTATCGACGAGAAGGGGCGGCCGCGGATCGAGACGAGTGTGCCGCCGCTGACGCGCTATTCCAGTATGCGCCTGCACCAGTACGAAAATTTGTGCATACACCTTTCGGGCCAATACGCCTTTAGCAAAGAGGACTATCCCTACCACGACACCGCCGGTTGGCACGACAGCCTGCTGCGCTATTTTGGCGCCCAGCGCTTGATGTGGGCCAGCGATTTTCCCTGGATCTGCCAGGAGCCGGGCTACGGCCGCCTCGTCCACCTGCTCGACGAGCTTATGCCCGAGCTGGACGAGAAAGAACGCGCGGCGGTTATGGGCGGCACGGCGGCGCGCTTCTTGCGTTTTCCCCAGCTGCCCGGAGATGTGTAATTAATCACACTCGAAAGCGCAGCATCAATTACGATTATAGCAATGGCCCGTTTTGGGGCCAATTTTCGTTTAACAAATGGTAAGGAGAAAAGAAATGTCAGCTGATGCACACCATGTGCCGCCACCGTTTGGCTCGCCGGCCCTGCGCCTGCCCGACGAATTGCGCGGCCCACTCAAGGCCCACATGGAAGAATTGCGCCAGCGTTTTTTGGAATTGGGCTGGGGCACGCGCGGCGGTTTTGGCCAGCGCCCGGCACTGCTCGTAATCGACCTGGCGTTGTTGTGGACCCGGCCCGGTCGGCCGCCGATGGGCAGCCAGATCGATTCGGTGGTGGAGGGGGCCTGTGAGTTGCTGGAAGTGGCGCGCCAGGTGGAG
>CAXGRO010000453.1:0-5099 GCA_964012055.1 uncultured bacterium | reverse complement strand
CGCCATAGGCGACACCCCCTGATGGCCGCCCACTTTACAACCCCACTCCTCCAACCTAAAAAACGACACATATGATCGTCTACCACGGCACCACCCACAAAAACGCCCGCCGCATCCGCCTGGAAGGTTTCCTGCCCAAACCCCCTTCCAAACGCGTGTGGTTCGCCCGCACCCAAGTCGCGCCGCAACCGCGACCGCCCCATCGTGCTCACCTGCGACATCGACGTGCCCGCCCTGCGCTAGCGCCTGGGCGGCCGCCGCGTTATGCAAACCGACGGCATCATCGCCATCTCCGCCCCGGTCTCCGCCACCGTCCTGCGCTCCCACCCCGACATCGGCGCCCCCCCTACCAGCCCCGCCGAACTGGTCCACTGGGTCAACACCGCGCTCGACGTCAAACCGCACAAAGGTCCGGGCAAAAGCCACCCCGCCATCCAGCGCCTGTCGCGCTGGGTCACTAACCGCCTGGCGGTCAACCCCGGCGCCCGCGTCAGCGAAGAAGAACTGCTGGCCCTAGCCCAGCAGTGGCTGCCCGACCATTTTGCGGGCCGCGAAATCGACTTCCAGCACCTGCGCGCCAGCCCCAAATCGACACTCCCGCCGCCGCTGTCGCGCACGTCGAAGCTGCCGGTGCCAAACCACAGATACCCCTGTCCATCTTCCACAATCGACCGCACTTCTTTGTACACCAGACCGTCCCGGGTGCTAAAAGAGGTGAATTGTTTCCCATCCCAACGGCTTACCCCCCCATCTTTTGTACCCAACCACACATTGCCCTCGCGGTCCTGTGCCATACATCGAATATTGTTGTCGGCCAACCCGTCTCTGGTAGTAAAAGTGGTAAACGCCTGGCCGTCATACCGACTCACGCCGCCGCCGTAGGTGCCAAACCACATATGCTTTTGGTGGGGGCGATGCTGCGCAAACACGGCGCTGCCCTGGGCAGGTCGGGGCAGGAGGTCAGCCCCCAGTGCATGCGGGCGCTGGTGGCCCACCCGTGGCCGGGCAATGTACGCGAGTTGGAAAACGCCGTTGAATTTGCCATGGTCCACTGCGTCCAATCGGTGATTCAACCCGAAGATTTGCCGCCCGAAGTGCGGTCGCCCGCCGCAGTTGCCCAGGATCACAGCGAACAGCAGGACGAGAGGGAGTGGCTTTGGGAAGCGCTGCGCCAGGCCAACGGCAATCGCTCGGCGGCCGCCCAGTTTTTGGGCATGAGCCGCTCGACCTTCTACCGCCGTTTGACGCGTTTGGGCATCGCCACAAAATCGCCATGAATCCAGCGTAGTTGAGATAAGCTAGACCGCATGAAGGTGGGGGTCTTGCCTCTGGTGCTCTGGGAGACCCAGGCCCACTCAAACGGCGAGGTAAGTTACAATGTGGGCCAGGTGCATAACGAACTCGGCGGTGATTTCAATCTGATCCGCCAGGGTGGGGTTGGGCGTCCAGTACTTGGTGTTTTCCCAGTGGCCGTCGTCAAACTGGTGCTCGACAAACCAATCGCCCATGCGCACGGTCCATTCGCGGTGGTCCTCTTGCCGCGCCGCCACGTATAACAAACCCGAACCCCATCCCGACTTGCACGTCTGCATGGACTGGAACTGGCAGGCGTCGGTGGTCATCGAAAACGCCTGATACTGGCGCGCCAACTCCAGCCATTTTTGCGCCCCGGTGGCCATGTGCAGTTTGGTCAAAAAGGCCGCGGCAATGCCGCCGTTAAAGTGGTGTTGCCAGGGCTGGTCTTTCCTGGTCAAATAGAGCGCCTCGTCTTGCGGCGCGTAGTCTGTCACCAACCCCTTGGCCGGGCTGTACACGTGGTAGAGCTTATGTTCGACATCGGGCTGCAAATCCCACAGGCGCTGCAGCCAGGCGCCGGCGCGCTCGGCGGCCTGCAACTGGCCCAGCAACAATAAGGTCATGCCGCCCTGGGCGGCGGGGAAGAGTTCCTGCTCACCCGTTGCGGGGTCGTCCAGGCGGTTGTTGTAGAACCCGCCCGACTCGCCGTCCTGCCAGCTCAGCAAGTGCCGCCCCCCCGGATAGACCAGATCAAAGCGCTGCATCAAAACGGCGCCCACCAGCATGCAGGTCAGCGGGTAGGAGCCGTAGCGCTGCGCAAACACCCCCTGCGGCGAGACGCCCTCAAAGGCTCCCTGCGGCGACAGCATGTGCCGCCGAATCCAGTCGAGCTGGCGGCTAGCGGCGGTCTGCTCGCCCATCAGGGCAAAGGTCCACGGCACGCGATAATAATAGAGGCGCTCCTGCACCGGCCCCACAGCGCCGTCCTGCCGCGCCAATTTTAGCAGCCACTCCGTGCCCTTGTGGCAGGCCTGGCGATAGATCTTCAGTTTCTCTTCCACGCCGCTACTTCCTGCGCTCGGGTCAATAAGCGCGCGTCGCGTCGGCCACCCACTTTACCTTGCCTTGCTCCAAGATGAGTTCGCCGTCGCCAAGCTCGGTAAAACTGTCTCCGGCCCTGATAAATAAGTAAGGGTCCCGGCGGTACTGGACCAGACCAAATTCAAGCGCCTCCCGCGCCTTAAAGAACCGCGCTATGGCGTTTCCCACGGTGCCCATCTGTACTTTTCCCTGCTCTTCTAACAGGGTGCCCAGCTTATTAAAATCATTTCCCACAAAACCGGGTTGGGGGCTGAAGGTCTTAGTGGGCAAGGGGCTCTCCGTACCATCCCGCTCGCGTATTCTAGCTTCTACCTCCGACCACTGTCGATAGGGCACCTGCACCAATTGTTCCATCATGTGGAAAAATGTACACCTCGTATAGGGCACTCCCAAGAGCAAGAGGTGGGCGTCCAACTCGTACAATTTCCAAAACGGCCCGTCCGCTGCCCAGGCCGATGGCCCATGGTGGACGGTGAGCTCGTCCGCACGGCCCCCGAGCGCGGCAATAGAATGCAACAGATGGCGACTGCGCCGCGCCCCCGGCCGCGTCCGGGTCACTTCCGCTATGCGGCCCATTTCCGCCGGGTCGCGCTGTGGATCAAAGAGCGGTTTGGTCTTGCCTCCATGGACAAAGGTGAAGGTCGGCACGGCGAGTGTGCCTTCGGCCCCCAACACTTCGACCAACGCATCTACTACGGCATCGGCCCCGCCGTCGACGTACCCCATACTGCTCAGCGAGCTGTGTACAAAAACGATGCTGCCGGCGCCCAACCCCAATTCCCTTAGCGCCGCAGCTATCTGTCCCCCAGTAAGTTCATCCATCTCTGCGTTTCAGCGCCCGCTCGCCGACCCGATGCACTGCCCGGCGTCGGCGGTCAGACGCGCGTTGTGGCGACCACTGCCAGCGGCGTCACCGTAGGTTCTTCGTCGCACAGCTCGTCAATTTCCCCTGCAAATTTCTCGAAAAACGGCTGCGACTGCAAGCGTGCCTTATCTTCTTCCCCACCCAGACGAACAATGTGTTTAAACGAAACCCCGTCGGGCAATTGGTAAGAATCGTACTCTATCTCAATATCTTCCATCTCCCCAATAGATTGCACAAACCCCTGCACCGCGGCAACCTACTCGTCGACCCTATCTTCCTTCACTCGATACTGAATCAGCAATTCCATACTCATCTCTCCTCTGCTAGAGTTACACTACTTTTTCATCCTCTTCCATCTCCACCTCCGCATCCTGTAACAAGTACGACACATAGAGATAATCGCGCACACTATTCACCAACCCATCCTGCCATTCAACTCGCACCACCGACCGCACCAGGTCTTCCCCGTCCAGCGCCGATCGGGTCATGCGAGCGCAATACTTGTGCAATTGCGGCCGAATGTCTTCGACCAATTGCAAAAATTGTTCGAGCGTCTCGCGCAGGCGGGTTTCGAGCATTTTTAATTCAGACGAGATTGTGCTCCTATTTCCCATAACGAAATAAATGATCTCTGGGATACGTCAGCGGTGATACTTTTTTATTTTCTCTATAAATCTCCTCTTGAGTCATCCGACCAGATGCCGCAATTTTGCTTTGTGTCGTATTTAAAGATCTAAGGACATTTCTCAATCGCCCTCGCTCATATATTGTACCCAGCGGGTACTTCCATACACCATGACTCTACCAATCATCCTCTCCCATTTGCAAACAACACCCCTGCTGGCCCACCGCGGCACCCCCGACCGCTCTCTCGAAATTTCCCCCGACCTAGGCCTGTCGACTCTTGAGGCCACCCTCACAGCAGACGGGGCGATCTTTCCATCGGGCCAGCAATTGAGTTGGGGAGCCGTCCAGGAAATTAGCGATACGCCAAACAACTGCTTTGCCATAAAAGACGGCCAGTGGCAAAAAGTGACCGCTTTCTCCGAACTGACCAACCGCACCTTCACCCTCACCCCAACCAACCAGGCGCCGGCGATGTTAATTTCCGGCGTCCCCATGCACCGCCGCAAGGGCACCACCCCCAACCAAAGCACCGCGCAAATGGTCCAAATGGCCGGTCCTATAGTGGGCCAGGTCCTCGACACTGCAACCGGCCTGGGCTACACCTCAATTGAAGCCGCTAAGTACGCCGATCAGGTGACCACCATCGAACTGGACCCGGCCGCCGTAGAAATGGCGCGTGCCAACCCCTGGTCCCGCGCCTTATTCGACAGCCCCAAAATCAACCGCCTATCCGGAGACAGCAACGAGTTAATCGAGACATTCGCCGACGCCACCTTCTCCCGCATTATCCACGATCCCCCCATGCTCAGCCTGGCGGGCGACTTGTACGGCCTAGCTTTCTACCAACAGCTGCACCGCGTCCTGGTCCGCGGCGGCAAACTGTTTCACTACCTGGGCAACCTGGAGAGCCGCGCCGGCGAAAGGGTTGTAAAGGGCGTAATTAAACGTCTCCAGGAAACGGGTTTTACCAGGGTTGAACGACGAGGTGAAGCTTTTGGGGTGGTGGCGTTTAAGTAATGGGCGTTTGCCTGGGACGCGTTTAGGGGGTGCCCTCGACGCTCGATGTACGTTTGCGTGGAATCGACGATAATTGAAAATGTACTGTCGGTACAGGATAAACGCAGTACTTATAAATACGCAGCTATAACTCCGTAGGTAGGCCGGGGGGCTTTGCCTCTGGTGATTTGTGAGGCCCCCGAGGGCCTCACAA
>CAXGRO010000452.1:0-5101 GCA_964012055.1 uncultured bacterium | reverse complement strand
TCCTGCTGGCGCAATTCGCGGCAGGTGGCACAGGGGCAATTTTTGCGCAATTCCACCAGATTGTAACGGCTCTCGCCGCCGTCCTTCCAACTTATCACCAGTTCGTCGCTGGCCGCGTTTAGGTCTATGCGAGCGGGGCGGTTTTTTTTGCGATTCATAATCTCAATAAGGCGTGCCCACTACCCGGGCCTGCAATTCGTAGGCGTAGGCGTCGGTGATTTCCACTTCGACAAATTTGCCCACCGCGGCGGCGCCAAAAACCAGCACCTGGCCGTCTATTTCGGGGGCGTCGCGCTCCATGCGGCCCAGGTAGGCGCCCTCGCCGTCCGCCTCGTCGACCAGCACGACCTGGCGGGTGCCCACCAAGTCGTCGTTGATTTCGGCGGAGATGCGCTCCTGCAATTGGCTGAGACGACTGTAGCGTTGCTCTTTTACGGCTTCGGGCAACTCGCCGTCCAAACCGTAGGCCGACGTGCCTTCCTCGGGTGAGTAGACAAAACCGGTGACGTGGTCAAAGCGGGTCGCTTCGACAAAGTCGAGCAACTCGGCGAATTGCTCCTCGGTCTCACCGGGGAAGCCCAAAATAAACGAGGAGCGCAGACCCGCACCGGGCAGGCGCTGGCGCAGACGCGCCAAGAGGTCGATGGTCTTCTGTTTGGTGGTGGCGCGTTTCATGCGCTGCAGCACGGGGTCGGCGATGTGCTGCAGCGGCATGTCGATGTAGGCGCACATTTTGTCACAGCTGGCGTAAAAGTCGATCATTTCCTCGGTCCAGAAGGCCGGGTAGGTATACATCAGGCGGATCCAATCTATGCCGTCGACGGCGGCCAGCTGGTGCATCAGCGGCACCAATTGGGGGCGGCCGTAGAGGTCGGCGCCGTAGCGCACCGAGTCCTGCGAAACCAGCACCAATTCGCGCGTCCCGGCGGCGGCCAGGCGCGCGGCCTCGGCCACCAGATCGTCGATGCTCTCGCTCTTGTGGCGGCCGCGAATGGCGGGGATGGCGCAAAAGGCGCATTTGTGGTCGCAGCCGTCCGAAATACGCAAATAGGACCAGTGGCGCGGCGTCAGGGCGGCGCGCGGCGGATCGCTCAGGTAGTGGCTGCGCGTCTGTCCCAGCGCACGGTCCACGTGCCGCACGATATCCTCTTCCTCTTCTATGGTGAGGATCTGGTCGGCTTCAATGAGTTCGCTTTTGAGCTCTTCCTGGTAGCGCGTCGCCAAACAGCCGGTGACGATGACGCCCTTGCACTTGCCCTCTTCCTTGAGGCGGTGGGCGGCCATAACGGCGTCGATGGATTCCTCTTTGGCCGGACCGATGAAACCGCAGGTGTTGACGATGACGACGTCGGCGTCGGCGGGGTCTTCTGTCATGCGGTAGGCGTTGCCCTGCAGCAGGCCGCTCATGCGCTCGGAATCCACCGTGTTCTTGGGGCAACCCAGGCTGACCAGGTGGACTTTTTGGGGTTGGCTGCTCATAAAATATAGGTTAGCTCGCGGCGTTAAATTTAAGGGTGATTTTGCTGCACGTACTCGACGCTCGCCCGCACTTCGTCGTCGTCGATGCCTTCGACAATTTCAACACGACCGATCTGGCGTGGCAGAATAAATTTGGACTTGCCGCCCACGCGTTTCTTGTCGGCGTGGGTGCGCTCTACAATGCGCTCGGCGGCAATGGACGCCAGCCCTTGGGGAATGCCCAAACGCGCCAGCAAGTCGTCCTGGCGGCGGCGCTCTTCCTCGGGCCACAGGCCGCGCGACACGGCAATTTGGCCGGCGGCGATCATGCCCAAAATCACCGCTTCGCCGTGGCGGTAGTGAAACTGTGCCACCGACTCGATGGCGTGGCCCACCGTGTGGCCGTAATTGAGGATGGCGCGCAGGCTCCCTTCTTTTTCGTCGGCTTCAATCACCGCAGCTTTAATCTGCACGTTGCGGGCAATGAGCCAGTCGAACTCCTGCGCCTCAATGCGGCGCTCGACCATGTCCTCAATGCGCGCTTCGAGAAAAGCGAAGAGCTCGGCGTCGCGGATGACGGCGTGTTTGACAATTTCGGCCAGGCCGGCCGCCAACTCGCGGCGCGGCAAACTGTGCAGTGCCAGCGTGTCGATGTAGACCAGGCGCGGCTGGTGGAAGGCGCCGATGAGATTTTTGCCCAGGCGGTGGTTAACCGCGGTCTTGCCGCCAATGCTGGCGTCAACCTGCGAGACGATAGTGGTGGGTACTTGCACGTAGGGAATGCCGCGCAGGAACGTAGCGGCCACAAAACCGCCCATGTCGCCCACCACGCCGCCGCCCAGGGCGCAAATCCAGGCGCTGCGGTCGAGTTCGGCTTCGATCAATTGGCCAAAAATGACGTCCATGGTCTGCAAGTGCTTGGCGGCGTCGCCGCCGTCGAAAATCACTTCCGTCACCTCAAAATCGGCCGCTCTTAAGCTGACTCCCACCGTCTCCAGATAGCGTCCGGCCACCTCCCCGTCGGTCAACACGGCCACCCGGCGGCCCAATTGCAGGGCGGCGCAGTGGGCGCCCAATTGCGCCATAATGTCGTGCCCCACCTCTACGGCGTAGCCGCGGCCTTCAAGTCCCACTTGTACGGTCGGCATCCCAGTACTCCAGTAATTCGATCAAACGGTCGACGGCCACTTCGGCCACTTCATCGTTGTTGGTGTGCAGTCGAATGTGCGCCCGCTCGTAGTAGGTCGCGCGTTCTCTTAACATGCGACGTATTTTCTCTTTTTTTTGCGCCTCGTCCAGGCCGGCCAGCAGAGGGCGGTCTTCCTTGCGGCCGACTCGTTCAAAAATGGTCTCCACGTTCGCCTCCAGGCAAATCAGCACCCCGGCATGGCGGATGGTCTGCCAATTCTCTTCCCGGGTGATGGCACCCCCGCCCAGGGCGACGACGGCGTCGGGGTTGGCGGCGGCCTGGGCGACGCAGTCGCGCTCCAGGTGGCGGAAGTGTTCCTCGCCGTCGTCGGCAAAAATCTCGGGGATGGTTTTGCCGCTCTGCGCCTCAATGAGGTGGTCGGTGTCGACAAAAGTGCGCCCCAGACAGCGAGCCAGCAGGGAGCCAATGCGGGTCTTGCCGGTGCCCATAAAGCCGGTGAGAAAAATGGGGCCTTTCACTGTTGCTCTTGCCGCTGCTGGGCGCGCCGCCGCCGCTTTTCCTCGTAGCAAACCTCGCAGTTCCACAGCGGCGGTTTGTTGAGGGCGTTGTAGCCCACGTCCACCACGTCGCGGCGCAAGTACTCCACCTGGGTGCCGCAGGTGTCGCAAACCAGTTTTTCGCGCTCCATATCTCTACATCCTTTCGACGGTTTGCAAACCGAGCAGGCCCAGACCCGTCTGCATGGTGTTGGCCGTGAGCTCGCATAGCAGCAGGCGGCTGCTGCGCGCCGGCTCCTCGGCTTTGAGCACGGGACAGGACTCGTAAAATTTCATAAAGCTCTCGGCCAATTCGTAGAGGTAATTGCACAGCAAATTGGGGTAGCAATCGCGCGCCACAACCTCGACAGCTTCGGCAAATTGCGCCACTTTGACGGCCAGGGCGCGCTCCTCCGGCGCGGCAATGTGCAGGGCGGCGCCCGCCGCTACCTCGTCCAATTCGCCGCGGCGAAAAATACTCTGCACCCGAGTGTAAGAGTATTGCAAGTACGGCGCCGTATTGCCGCTGAGCGCCAGCATCGTATCCCAACTAAAAATGTAGTCCGTAGTTCGGTTGAGCGATAAGTCGGCGTATTTGACGCTGCCAATGCCCACCACTCGAGCAACTTCGCGCCGCTCCTCCTCGGAGAGGTCGGGATTCTTCTCGCCGACCAAATCAAAGGCGCGCTGCTCGGCCTCCTCCAACAGGTCCATGAGCTTGACGGTGCCGCCCTGGCGGGTGCGAAACGGTTTGCCGTCCTCTCCTTTGACCATGCCAAACGAGTGGTGCTCCAGAGTCGTCGGTGCGGGCGCAAATTCGGCGGCGCCCGCCGCCGCAAAGACCTGCTGCAAGTGCAGCGCCTGGCGCGCGTCGACAACGTAGAGAATGCGGTCGGCCCGCAACTCCTGCGCCCGATAGCGCACCGCCGCCAGATCGCTGGTGCCGTAGAGATACCCCCCGTCCGACTTCTGCACGATGAGGGGCACGATGTCGCCCTCTTTGTTCTTAAACTGATCCAGGAACACACATTGCGCCCCCTGCGACTCGGTCAGCAACCCCTTTTCGCGCAGCTCTTCGACCACCTTGGGCAAGTCGTCGTTGTAGGCGCTTTCCCCCCTCACATCGTCTTCAGTCAGCAGCACACCCAGTCGCTCGTACACTTGCTGGCAGTGGCGCAGCGATTCGTCGATAAAATGCTGCCAGCGGCGCAAATAATGCGCATCTCCGCCCTGCAATTTGACCACGCTCTGGCGCGCCAGATCGGCAAATTCGCCGTCTTCGTCAAAGCGTTGTTTAGCGGCCTGGTAAAAGTGTTCCAAATCGCTCAATTCCGCAGCAAGTACATCCTCCCCCTCTTCCTCCAACCGATCCATGTAGGCAATGAGCATGCCAAACTGCGTGCCCCAATCCCCCACGTGGTTGTGCCGCTCCACCTCGTGCCCCAAAAACTCCAGCACGCGCGCCAGCGCATCGCCGATAATAGTCGAGCGCAAATGCCCCACGTGCATTTCTTTGGCCAAATTGGGCGCCGAATAATCAACGACTATTTTCTGGGCTGATTCGGCGCGCGCAACTCCCAGGCGCTCGTCCCCCAGTATTTTACCCAAATAATCCGCCACCCACTCGCTGGCCAGTGTAATATTAATAAACCCCGGCCCGGCAATTTCAACCTTCTCCGCCACGCCGTCCAAGTCCAGTTCCTCCACTACTTTCTCCGCCAACTGCCGCGGATTGGTCTTGAGCTGCTTGGCCACCGCCATCACCCCATTGGCCTGATAGTCGCCAAACTCCGGCCGCGTCGCCAACCCCACCAGCGCTGGCGTTCCTTCTGGCGCTCCTGCCTTCTGTAAAGCGGCGGTAAGGCGTTCTTCGAGTAATTGTCTTATTGTCATTGTATTTCTATCAATATAGTGGCCACTTTTTAAGCGGCCACTCGGCCGAATTCCCTCAGGGAGG
>CAXGRO010000451.1:0-5131 GCA_964012055.1 uncultured bacterium | reverse complement strand
CTATTTGTCTAAGCCGTTATTTATCAATGGCTTACAAAAAGTGTCCACAGTATTGTGCCGGCTACTTCGATCCATTCCATCAATTTAGACTCCGCGATAGCTGGTGGGTAAATTAGTTTGACTCAGTTTCTTATGCAAATACAGGGCAATGTTAACGGATACCTGTCACCATCATCATCATAGGCGCCGAGAAATTTGCCGAAGAAGAGAAATTTCAAGAGTATTAAGTGGATCTTATTCACATCGATCATTAAAGGATAGTTGACATGGACATGGGATTGCAGGACAAAGTAGCCATCGTCGGCGGCGCCAGCCGTGGCTTGGGCAAAGGCTGTGCTTTGGGGTTAGCGCGCGAAGGGGCCAAGGTCGCAATCTGCGCCCGCAATGCCGAGCGCCTCGCAAACGTCGCCGAGGAAATCCGCCAGACCACCGGTGCGTCCGTTTTGACGGTGGTGGGGGACCTCTCCAAAGAAGAGACCGTCGCTGCCCTCGTCGAACAAACCGCACAAGAATTTGGCGGCATCGACATACTGGTGAACAACAGCGGCGGCCCCGACGCCCGGCCCTTTGCCGAGATAGCCGAAGACGAGTGGCGCGACTACATCGACCTGATGTTGTTGTATGTCATTCGCATGTGCCGCCTCGCCATCCCGCTGATGAAAGAGCGCGGCGGCGGGCGCATTATCAACTTAGAGGCCTTTGCCGTCAAACAGCCCTTGGGTAACACCGCCTCCAACGTGTTGCGCACCGCGGTGATCGGCCTGGCCAAAACGCTGGCTAACGAACACGCCGGTGACAACATTCTAATCAACAACGTCTGCACCGGCTTTATAGACACCGAATTATTGCGCGAGGAGTTCGCCGAGGCAGGGCATAAACAAGGCATTTCCACCCAGGAATCCATGGACGATTTCGCCCGCGGCATTCCGCTGGGGCGGCTGGGCACGGTGGAGGAATTGGCCGACTACGTCGTCTTCTTGGCCTCTGAAAGAGCCAGCTATATCACTGGAACTTCGCTGCAAGTAGACGGCGGTTTTGTGCAGTCTGTGTTGTAATAAGGAGAAGGAGCGATGGCCGATTATCAACTCTATTGGGGCGAGATTCACAACCACAACGAACTAGGTTACGCCCAGGGCAGTTTGGAGCGCAGCTACGAGATTGCCCGCTCGCATTTGGATTTCTACGCCTTCACGCCCCATGGCATGCACGCCGACCAGGGCGTGCGGGCCTATCCGGTAGTGGAGCGCAATTGGTCTAAAATCCAGCAGGCGGCGGCCGCCAATAATATACCCGGTGAATTCACCTGTTTTCTGGCCTACGAATGGCACTCCAACGTCTGGGGGCATGTGCACGTGGTCTACGGCGAAGACGACAGGGACCTGCACTTTGAGCCGAACCTAGCGGCGTTGCAGCAGCATTTCCGCGGCAAAAAGGTTATGTTGTTGCCGCACCACACCGCCTATATAAACGGCGTCGACTGGGAACTCTTCGACGAGGGCCTGTCGCCGGTGGTGGAGATTTTTTCGGAGCACGGCTGTTCCGAGCGCGACATAGGATTGCACCCCATGCTGGGGCACAGCGGCGGCCCGGGCGATGCGCACTTTACGACGCAGTACGGCTTGGCCCTGGGCAAGCGCTTTGGTTTTACCGCCGGCACCGACAACCACGACGGCTATCCGGGCGGCTACGGGCTGGGGTTGACCGGCGTGCTGGCCGCGGAGAATTCGCGCGCGGCAATTTTTGACGCTCTTCGTCAGCGCCGCACGCTGGCCGTAACCGGCGACCGAATCGGCGTGGATTTTTGCGCCGGGGAGGCGTTGATGGGAGGAGAAGTTGCGGCGGCAGACGTCGACCAAATCGCCTTTGCGGTGCGGGGTTGGGATTTTGTCAAATTGGTCGAACTGGTGCGCGACAATGTGCCGGTGCGGGTGTGGACCAGCGATTACGGCGTTGCCGTGCGAGAGGGAGAAGATAGCTATCGCCTGCGCATCGAGTGGGGCTGGGGACCAATGAAGGGGTTTCAACTCTTCGACTGGCAGGGGCGCATACGTGTCGACGGCGGTGTGGTTGAAGAAGTGGTGCCGTGTTTTTCGTCGGACCCATTTGACGAACACCGGCGCAAGCGCATCACAGAACAGGACGAGTGCGGCTGCGCCTGGCAGTCGCACTCGTCGCGCGGCGGCGCTCTCACCTCGCGCAATGGCAATATATCGTGCCGCGCCAACGACGCGCTCTGCTTGCAAGTGCGCGGTACTAAAGAGACGCGGCTGACGTTAAACATGGATTGCCAGACTCACACCAGTCTGGTGGCGACGGGGCCCGACTGGTCGATCAGCCCCAATTTGGGCACCTTGAAAACCGAGTGCTCGATTGGCGAATTGCTCGATGGACGCAAGGGCATGCGGGTGGAGCAGGTGCCGACCTCGGTGGTTATACACCGCGCCGTGCTCCAGGCGCAATACACCGTCGAGGGCGCCTATGCAGAAAAGTTAAACGAGCCGGGCTGTTATTACCTGCGCGTTACCCAGGAGAACGGCCAGATGGCTTGGGCCAGTCCCATCTGGATCGAGGGCTGAAAAGCCGGTTTAAGGGCGGGCAAAAACCAGAGCCGGCAGTCGCGTCGCCAACTCGGGGAAGAACCACAAACCCACCAGCAACAGTACTTGGATGGCGATGAACGGCGTGGCGCCCCAGTAAATTTGCGGCGTGCTGATGCTGACCGGGGCGACTCCGCGCAGATAAAAGAGGGAAAAGCCAAAGGGCGGGGTGAGGAAGGACGTTTGCAAATTGAGCGCGATCATGACGCCCAGCCAGATGGGGTCCAACCCCATCACCAGGAGGACGGGGCCGACGATGGGCACCACGACAAAGATGATCTCGAAGAAATCCAGGAAAAATCCCAGCAAAAACATTACGGCCATGACGACGATGAACGAGCCCACCACGCCGCCGGCCATGTTCTGCAGAAAGTGCGCCACCACCTCGTCGCCGCCGTAACCGCGAAAGACCAGAGAAAATACGCTGGCGCCGATGAGGATGGTGAACACCATGGCGTTGATTTCGGTGGTGGTGCGCATCACTTCGCGCAGTGCGTCCAGGGTGAGTTGGCGCTTGGCAAGGGAGAGTAAGAGGGCGCCTACGGCGCCCACCGAAGCCGCTTCGGTGGGGGTGGCCACGCCGAAGAGGATGGAGCCCAAAACGCCGGTGATGAGCACAAAGGGCGGCAGCAGGACCAGGAGGACGCGGCGCAAAAAGGCGGCGCTGGCGATGGCGGGGCGTTCGGTGGTTGGAATGGGCGGCACCAGGTCGGGTTTGAACAGGCCGATGCCGGTGATATAGGCGATGTAGAGCATCATCAGTGCCACGCCGGGCAAGAGGGCACCCAAAAAGAGGTCGCCCACCGATATGGAGGTGGGGGCGAAATTGCCCAGGCTCAACTGGGCCTGCTGGTGCGCCGCCGAGATGACGTCGCCGAGGATGACCAGGACAATGCTGGGCGGGATAATTTGTCCCAGAGTGCCCGAAGCGCAGATGATTCCCGTGGAGAGGGGAGGGGAGTAATTGCGCCGCATCATCGCCGGCAGCGAGATCAGGCCCATGGTCACTACGGTGGCGCCGACAATGCCGGTGGAGGCGGCCAGCAGGCCGCCGACCAGGCAGACGGAAATCCCCAAGCCGCCGCGCAGGCCGCCGAAGAGCAGCGACATGGTTTCGAGCAGGTCTTCGGCGATTTTGGAGCGCTCCAATACTACGCCCATAAAAACAAAGAGGGGCACGGCGATCAAGGTCTCGTTGGTCATAATGCCGAAGACGCGCGCCGGAATGGCCGAGAGGAAAGCCGCGTCAAAGTGGCCCGTGAGCAGGCCCAAAGCGGCAAAGCCCAGGGCGGCGCCGCACAGGCAGAACGCCACGGGAAAGCCCGAGAGCAGAATCGCAAAGGTGAAGAGGAACATCAAGAGGGGGAGCAGGTCGTTCATGCGCTGATTTTTTTAAGGGCGGTGGCGCTCTGGTGAATGATGCTGATGGCTTGCAGGGATAGCAGCAGACAGAAGGCGGGGATGCCCGTTTTGAGCAGGAAGACGGCATTGAGCCCGCCCGGATCTTTGGAGCCCTCCATAACGCGCCACGAGTCGATGACAAAGGGCAGCGATTGATAGAATAGCACGGCGCAGGACGGCAATAAGAGCAGGGCGGCGCCCAGTAAATTGACCAGGGCCTGGCGGCGTGGCGACATGGGACGGTAGAAGATGTCGACGCGCACGTGGGCGTCGCGGTTAAGGGCATGGCCGGAGGCCAGCAAGAAAGTAAAGGCGTGCATGTATGTGACCAATTCCTGGGGCCATACCCAGCTGCGCTCGAAGGCGTAGCGCAGCACCACGATGACAAAGGTCACCAGCACCATAAACAGGGTGAGCCAGGGAACGGTCTTGCCCACCCAGCGGTTGAGATGTGTCATGTGGATCAGCTGAAGGTCAGGGCGCGCGCCAGGGTGTAGGCCTCTTCCGAAATGCGGGTATAGGACGCCGACTCGCGCCGGAATTTATCGAACGAAGCGAAGACTTTTTTGGAAAAGGGGTCTTTGTCGGCAATTTCCGCCACCACAGTTTGGGAGATGGCTCCCAACTCTTTCACCACTTCGTCGGGGAAGCGCTTGAGTTGCACGCCGTGTTGAGTGACCAGAGTTTGCAAGGCGGCGTTGTTGCGCGCCACAAATTCTGACAGCATGTCCTCGTTGGCTTGCTGGCAGGCGGCGTTGACGATGGCTTGGAGATGGGAAGGCAGGGCTTCAAAAGCGACTTTATTGACCATGCATTCGAGCGTGGTGCCCGGTTCGTGCCAGCCCGGCCAGTAGTAGTAGCGGGCGGCCTGGTAAAAAGCAAAGGCCAGGTCGTTGTAGGGGCCCACCCACTCGGTGGCGTCGATGACGCCGGTTTTGAGCGCCTGGAAAATTTCGCCGCCGGGTATGTTCGACACAGCCACGTTTAGGCGGCTCAGCACCTCGGCGCCCAGGCCGGGCATGCGCATTTTTAGGCCGGCAAAATCGGCTACGGCGTCAATTTCTTTATTAAACCAGCCTCCCATCTGCACCCCGGTATTGCCGGTGGGAAAGGCCTTGAGATTAAAGGAGGCG
>CAXGRO010000450.1:0-5146 GCA_964012055.1 uncultured bacterium | reverse complement strand
CTATTTATCTAAGCCGTTATTTATCAATGACTTACAAAAAGCGTCCACAGTATTGTTAGTTTTTACCTCGCAAAATATAATGCGCCCTCCAATTCGTCCCAAATCGGCACCTGACAAACTCAGGAACACATTATATCTTAAACTGCCATTTCAACCTTAAGGAGAGTTATATGGAAACTTACCGCGTCGCTATTTTGGGCTGTAGGGGCCGCGGCACGGCCGCCGCCCGCGCCTACCACGCCCATCCGCGCACCCAAGTAGTCGCCCTTTGCGACCTGGTGCAAGAACTCCTCGACACCCTGGGCGACGAACTGGGCGTCGAGGCTCGGCACACCGACCTAGACGATATGATGCGCCAGCACCAACCCGATATTGTCGCCATTCCCACCGGCACAGAATTCCACCACGAACTGGCGCTGCGGGTCCTCGAATACGGCACCCACATCGACATCGAAAAACCCCTGTGCGTCGATTGCCAGAAGGCCGACGAGGTACTCGCCAAAGCGCGGCAGAAAAATGCCCACATCGCCGTACACCACCAGGGCCGCGTTGGCGCCTATATGAAGGCCGTACATCGGGCGCTTAGCGCAGGCCGCATTGGCGAACTGCGCCACATCCACGGCCACGGCAAGAACTACTACGGCGGCTACAACCTGATGAACATCGGCACCCATATGATCAACAATGTACTCAAGGTCGCCGGCCCCTGCCGCAACCTAGTGGCCACCGCCACCACCGACGGCCACCCCATCACTCCCGCAGACGTCGTGCCCTCCCCCCTGGGCATGGGCACGATCGCCGGCGAACACATTACCGCGACCCTCAACTTTGACGGCGGCGTCACCGCAACCTTATTGCAGCACCGCTTTCCCACCTCGGTCAACCCGGTAATAGAGTTTAGCGGCACGGAGGGCCGCCTGGTACTCTCGCAGTTGGTCTGGAAGCGCGAGATAGGCGCCCTCCTACTGCCGCAGCCGCACTACGCGCTCAACGACGAGAGAGAACCGTGGGAAGTGCTAGAACCTATTTTCTGCGATGCCTACGATCCGGATTCTTCCGCCCAACCCGACGACTTCTCCTTTGTCGACGAATATGTCGCTGCACTCGACGCCGGCCGCGACCACGAGTGCAGCGGTGAGGTCGGTCATCACGTTGTGGAAATTATGATGGGCATTTTTGAATCGGCGGCCTATGGCAAGCAGGTGGATTTGCCGCAGCAGGATCGCACCCATCCGCTGTTGCGTTGGCGCAGTGAAAACGGGTTGGAAGCGCCTGCTTCGATGCCACGGCCTTACAATGAGTGGCTTGAGGCGGAGGATATGCGGTTGGGGAGGAAGGCGTAAATGGCATTTTATGCGTTGGAATTTTAGGGGAAGGTATGGATTATGGACTGCGCTGATTCAATCGAGGTGGGAGAGGGCGGCCAAGGTTATGGTGCGGCTTTTTTTTAGGGCGGCCAGAGGGTCTTCCAGCTGGGGGTTGAGTTCGAGGCTAATTTCTCCAGTGTAGCCAATATCGGACAGGGCATTTAGGGCGGCTTGGAGGACATCTTCTGTGAGGATGCCGTCTGTCAGGCCCAGGTGTAAATCGCCCACTCCATCGTTGTCGTCGAGGTGGACGTAACCTAGTTGGGTACTGGCAGCCTGGATGGCAGCGGCCGGATCTTCTTTTGAAATTTGTGCGTGGCCGATATCAAAAAGCAAATAGAGATTGGGATGGCCAACCGCGCGCAAAAAACCCAGGGTTGAAGCCACCGTGGGCAGCGCCGTCTCGGGAAAATGTTCAACGCAGAGTTTGATACCAAGTTCCTCCGCCCGATCGGCCAATTGCATTAGAGATTGGGCATAGCGCTCCAGCCCTCCAATATCTCCACCCTTCTCCGGCACCACATACGCCGTCTTGGCTCCCAAGGAAGCGCCGTACACCAGGGCCTTCTCAATGTATTTGACCGCCCGGTCGATGGTCTCTTCGTCCCCACTGTAGAGCGCCACTCCTTCGGGCATGCCTTGGGAAACGGCAATACAGGAGACCCGCAAATTACGTTCTTTAGCCTCCTCCCCCACCGTATGGGGCCTCACGTCGATGATCTCAAAACCGGCAGCAGCGATGTCTTTTACAGCTTCGTCAATTGGAGTAGTAAGCGCCCAAATGCAACACGACAATTCCATGTCATCTCCCTTTCTTTACATAATCCTCTCGAATGTTAAATCAATACCGTCCCTACCGCAACCAGCGCAGTCGACACCCCATAGCTATAGTTCCAATTCCTCAACCACCTCTTCCCACTCCGTCCACAGCTCCTCCATACGCTCCTCCATCCGCCCATACGTCTCCCCCAACTCCTGTACCAGCCCCACATCCTGCCGCTCCCCCGCCCGTCCAATCTTTTCGCTCAATTCAGCCAATTGCTGTTCCAATCCGTGAATTTCCTCCTCCAACTCCTGCTGCCGCTTCTGCATCTTCTCGCCCTGCTTGCGCTGCCGCCGTTCCTCCTTCTGCAATTCGCGCTGCTGCTGCCGCTCCTCGCGCTCGCCCGCCTTGCCATTGCCGGCCACCATCCCCCCTTCGGCGCGCCATTCCATGTATTCTTTCCAACTACCTTCCAGCGCTTGCACCGCACCATCTTCCACAACCCAGATATGGGTCGACAACGCCTGAATTAGAAAGCGATCGTGACTGACCAGAATAAGCGTCCCGCTGAAGTGCTTGAGCACGTCTTCCAGCACCTCCTGCGAGGCGATGTCCAGGTGGTTGGTCGGCTCGTCCAAAAGCAGCACATTGATCTCTTGCAAAGCCAGCCGCGCCAGCGCCACCCGGCTGCGCTGCCCACCGCTCAATTCGCCAATGCGTTTGTCCACGTCATCGCCCTGGAAGAGGTAATTGGCCAGTACCGGTCGCAGCTCGTTGGGTTTCATTTCTGGCCTGATCTGGCGCGCCGCCTCCAGTACCGTCACCTCCGGCTCTAGGTAGTCGTGCGCCTGTGACAAATAGCCCAATTCGACGCTGGCCCCGTGGCGTATCTCGCCGCTCAACAGCTCGACTTCGCCCAAGACACTGCGCACCAAGGTCGTCTTGCCAACGCCGTTGGGGCCCACCACTGCAATCCGCTGCCCGCGCCGCACCAGGACCTGAGACAGCGCCACCACCGGCGCACCCGGCGCGTAACCCATGGCCGCCTCATTAAACTCCAGCACCCTATCGCCGCTGCGCTTGGGCGGTGCTAGGCGCACGCGTATGCGCGGCGCCCTCTGCGGTTTTTCTATTGCTTCGCGGCGCAAAAAACGCTCCAGGCGAGTCCGCCGCCCCTGTGCCTCCTTGGTGCGCTGGCCGGAGATATAGCGCCGCACAAAATCCTCAGTTTGGGCGATATAATCCTGCTGCTCTTCCCACTGTTTAAGACGCCGCTGGTAGCGCTCCTCGCGCTGCTGTACATAAGCGCTGTAATTGCCGCGATAGCGTTCCAACGCCCCAAACGCCATCTCCCAGGTGAGATTGGTTACCTCGTCGAGAAAATAGCGGTCGTGCGAAACGACAACTATACTGCCCT
Organism: uncultured bacterium; assembly: GCA_964012055.1. Lineage (GTDB taxonomy): Bacteria > Latescibacterota > UBA2968 > UBA8231 > UBA8231 > CAXGRO01. The sequence continues at coordinate 1,599 of CAXGRO010000450.1, read as the reverse complement.
TAAAATTTAGCGTCCAGTTCTCCAGCCATTCCACCGCCACCAGGTCCAGATGATTGGTCGGCTCGTCCAAAAGCAATAAATCGGGCTCCTCCAAAATCAATCGCGCCAAAAGCAAGCGCGTCTTCTGTCCGCCGCTCAATTGCGCCACCGGTTGTTCAAACTGTTCGGGACTGAATCCCAAACCGCCCAGCACCATGCGAATACGCGTTTCGTATTGATAACCGCCGGCGTGTTCAAACTCGGCCTGCAATTGGCTGTAGCGCGCCATAACGCCCTCGTCGCCCAACCTTTCTGCAAGATTGTTCAGCACTACTTCCCGGCGACGCAAATCGGCAAACACCTCTAGCGTGGCCGTCCACAGGCTCGCGCCCTCCAATGCGGGCGGATCCTGGGGCAAATACCCCAGGCGCAATCCCCTCTTGGTCTCAAACTTGCCGCTGGTGGCCTCCTCTAATCCGGCCAGCATGCGCAGCAGGGTCGTTTTGCCTTCGCCATTGGGTCCCACCAGACCAATGCGGTCTTGGTGTTCAATGCTGAAAGACGCGTTTTTGAATACGTCGAGAGCGCCGTAGTATTTGCCCAGTCCCTCGGCGCGAATCAGCGACATAATTTACCTCGTTGTGGGCGCGACAGATGGTTTGGCTTCGCTCTGTCGAAAAGTAGGCATAGCCGCCCCATCTGTCACTCCCAACCCCGCAAATCGAGATCGTGCTGAAATTGGGCCAGGTCCTCCAGATCGGTCTCGTCCAATTCGACCTCCGGCAATTCGTCCAATTCCTGAATTTCGCGCCACTCCCGCCGCCTGTGACGGCGCGCATACGGCGTCTCGATGTCGTAGAGCCGGCAGAGCCGGCTAAAACTTGCCCGGTGCAATGCCCAGAGCCGCACGGCCTCCTGGTTGCTCGCGTACAGGCGCGCCACGCGCCGTATGCGCTCGGGTTCAATCTTTTTCACGGTGCTCCTCCTTTCCGAAGGCAATAAACCGGCCACGACACTTTGCTGTGTCGTGGCCGGTTTACAAAAAAGCCGTCCGGAGAGGACGGCCGCGCTCAAGCGTTTCATTTCCGCCAGTTCCAGGACACAAAAGCATCCAATACTTCCGAGAAAGCAGCATCCTGGAAGAAACTGGCAGGGATTAGGGCAATCTATAGAAAAAACCGATTGTCCCTAAAGCCATTTAGTAGGTAATAACTAACTTACTGTGAATAAAAGTGTTCCGCAGCTCAAAGCACGCTGGCCCATCACCCGGAACTCCGACTATCTACCAGGACTGCCGCGCGTCTCACTTGTGCTGTCAAAAGACATCTCCATGAGAGTTACCGGGATAAAGCCGGTTGTGACGGCGCGTTCGCCTAGCTGATATAACATTGCTTATTCCTCCAAAAAATGAAAAACGACTAATTACCGCTGATAGTTTAAATGGTTAAAAAGGATGGTAAGACAATGTCAAGAAAAAAATGATTTGCCGCATAAAAAACGGCTCCATTCTCGCATAAGAGATGCGTCGGGTGTCACAACATAACGCCCACTGCTTTACTATTATAACGTGATGTGTGACTTTTTTAGGAATGGCGATCCCTCCCCTATCTTGTTTTGTGC
>CAXGRO010000449.1:0-5150 GCA_964012055.1 uncultured bacterium | reverse complement strand
TCGCCCATTCCATCGCAGTCTTGCTCAATATTCGACTGAAACGAAAAACCCTGGATAATGAAGAACAGAGTGCAGAATCGGCCCATCAAATCGCTGCGGCCGATTCCCCCACCCGCTCGCAGCGCATCGAACTGCAGTCGGGTATCAAATTTATTCCCGACTTTGGCCTGGTCAACGCCCAGGGTGTAGACGTATCCGACAGCGGCATCTGCTTTGAGACCACCAGCGAAATCCCCTTTGAAATGGAATACGAACACGAGGGCAAAAGCCACCAACACCGGGCCAAGATGATCTGGATGAAACAATTGGAAAACGGCAACAGCCGCTTTGGTTTCCAATTTCTCCAAGGCGAACCGGCCTCGGACCTGTTGTGGATCTACAAAAATCTGGACGAATAAAAACAAATGGACCTCTGGACCATCGCCGGCCTCATCGTCGCCCTGATCGTCTTGTGGCTGGTCGCGACCGCCATAACCATTCGCATTGCTCATAAACGGGGCGGCAAACTGCTGCACTGGACTGTCCTGGGACTTCTCCTGGGGCCGGCGGGCATCCTCCTGGTTTTGCGCCAGGTGCAAATTTGCCCACATTGCCAGAGTAAGGTCCTGCGCGGCATATACGCCTGCCCTCAGTGCCGCCAAGAACTGCCCCGCATGAATCCAGACGACAACCCGGTTGGCCCCCTGTGGACCTACAGGAAAGGTTGGTAAAATCCAAGGCCCTTCATTGCCGCTGCAGCATAGATCGGACGCGCATTAAATTATCCCTCGCCGAAGTATATTCGGGATCGAGTTCCATCGCCCGTTGAAAATGACCCAGCGCTTCTCCGATTTGTCCTAACGATCCCAACGCACTGCCCAGATTGTTGTGCGCCGAGGCGCGGTTGGTATCGCGCCGCAAAACTTCCTGCAAATGCCCTATGGCTTCTTCTATTTGGCCACCGGCCAGCAGCGCCGTGGCCAGATTCTCGCGCGCTTCGACAAAATTGCTATAGATCTCCAACGCCCGTCGAAAATGCCCTAGCGCCGCTTCTATTTCCCCCCCTTCGGCCAGCGCCAGCCCCAGATTATTGTGGGCTTCGGCAAACTCGGGCCGCAGTTCCACCGCCCGCCGCAGGTGAGTTAATGCCGCTTGTGATTCTCCCTTTTCCCCAAGTGCCAATCCCATATAGACATGGCCGCGCGCATTGTCGGGCACCGCCTCCACCACGCTTCGCCACAGCGCCAAAGAACTGCGATAGTCGCTATTCCGCTCAACCGTCAAATAACTCAATACTGCCACTACAATCAGCGCCAAAATCCCCCCCAACCGCTGCCTCGACGCCCATTTCACCCGTCCCAATACGGCGTATCCCCCCACTACCGCCAATACAACCAACGCCGCCAGCGACAAATAAACGCGCCGCTCGGCCCCAACTTCGTTGACGATGGGTACAAAACTCGAAGTCGGCCCCAAAATGGCAAAAAACCAGACGCCCAAAAAACCGAGAGCCGGACGCCGCCACAACGCCCACCCCGTCAGCCCCAACAATCCCACCACCCCCAATGCCTCTATCCACACATCGCCCAAAGACAAAAGGCGGGGAAATCCGTAGTCAAAAACTAGCGGCCGCGGCCAAAAAACCAAACGCAAATAATCCCACAATACCGCGCATTGGTTCAGCGCATAATCGTAGCCCCCCACCTCTGTAGCATAACCGATCGAGGCGCCGTGCGCCCCGCGCCACATCAGCCCCCCCAACAAAATCCACGTCGCCGCCAATCCGGCGTACAGCGCGCGCCGCCGCCGCCACACCTCCCTCCACCCATCCCCCCAAAAAATCCGATCGTAAAGCACCACTAGCAGCGGTGCCGTGACCATAGTCTCCTTGCTGGCCATTCCCATAACACAAGCAGCAATCGCCAGTATATCCCACTTCCGCGTCCCACCAACCCCATCGGCACGCCAAGCGCGCATCGCACAGTACAAGGTCAATAAATAACACAACCCCATCAGCGTTTCGCTGCGCTGAATAGTGTAATTGACACACTGACTCTGCAGCGGATGCACCGTCCACAACAACGCACAGACCAGCGCTAGACCAGCCGCATCCTCCCCAAAAAACCTCTGCAAGCGTCCCTCAAACGTCCGCCGCACCACCCCAAATAACACCAGCCCGCAAAGCAAATGCAGCGCAACATTAACCGCGCGGTACCCACCCACCTCCAGTCCCCCCACAGCGTAATTAAACGCCAGACTCAAAGCAACCAACGGCCGACTATTCGTCGGCCCCTGCACCTCCTCCGTATCCACCGCCCACCGCGGCGGCCACAACTCCCTGATATCGCCATTCTCAACAATGGCCCCCAGATCATCAAACACAAAGGGAACGGCAAAACTATTTGCATAAACCATTCCTCCTATCACAACCAGTACCCAGGGAGCCACCCTGTCCAAAACCTCTGTATTTTTTTTCTTCTGCCCCACCATATGCCTAGCCCCTTATTATTCCCCCTTCCCCATTTTTACTTTATCTTCCAACCCATGATCTAGCGCGAAAAGAACTAGAAGTCATTTCATAAGTCCTTCTTGACGTCGCGCGGCTGCAAACCCCATAGCCGGCGTTATCCTCAGTCGATCTATTTACCAATATGTCTCCTTCGGATGCCTTATCTACGGGATTTTCGCTCGCGCTTTGGCCGACGGCCGAACGTATGAAATGACTTCTAGAGATCAACGGAGATCCGTTAGGGGACCGTCCAAATTAGAACTAACTCCTCCCTGTACCAACGATAACACTAAGCTACCATTTATGCTCTTCTATTTTGCCTACGGTTCCAACCTCGACCCCACCCAAATGCAAAACAGATGCCCCGACTCCCATCCCCTATCCCCCGCCTGGCTCCCCAACCATCGCCTCGCTTTCACCCGCTATTCCTCCGCCTGGCAATGCGGCGTCGCCGACATCGTCGCCACGCCCAACAGCCAAGTCTGGGGCCTGCTCTACCAAATATCGCCCGCCGACCTCAAAAACCTGGACCACTACGAAGGCTACCCCAACGCCTACACCCGCCTGCAAACCAATATCCACACCAAAGAAGCCATCCGGCCAGACGTATGGGTTTACACTGTCTGCGAAAAAGGCGAATTTATTACCCCAAAAGCAGTGTACCTCGACATTATAAAAAAAGCGGCCACAACATATTCCTACCCCGATCACTACCGCGACTTTCTGGCGCGCATCCCTGTGGCCGACGCCTAATTGGAGCGAGCATGCCGAGCAAAAAGTACCGCGTTGCCATAGTCGGCGGCGCCGGCACCTGGGGCCGCCGTTATCTACACGCCTACGCCCACCACCCCCACTGCGAAATAATTGCTCTGGTCGACCGCGCCGCCGAGCGCCGCAACGCCTTTGCCACCCACTACGGCATCAACACCCAATACGACACCCTCGACCAGCTGTTGGAACGCCAAGTGCCCGATGTCGTCTCCGCCGTGGTGCCGGTGGGCGTCAACCCCACCGCAGTTATCGCCTGCGCCGAGGCCGGCGTGAAGGTGGTCTCCTGCGAAAAACCCATTGCCGCACAACTCTCCCAGGCCGACGACATGGTGCTTATATGCCGCCAACGCGGTACCGTCTTCAGCTGCGGCAGCATCTACTCGGGCATCCCCCATCTGAGCGAAACGATCGACTGGCTGCGCGCCGACCACCTGGGCACCATCACCGGCGCCGCGATCACCTCGGGCCTGCCCAAAGAAGTGTCCGGCGGCGCCTGCGTCCAGCTCAGCCTCTTGCGCCTGCTGAGCAATCTGGAAGTCGAATGGGCTGAGGGCTGGACCCTGCCGCCGCTGCCCGAGTGGACCTGGCCACCCGACGTCTCGCAAGACGAAATCGACTGCCCGGCCTACGGTCGCCTGGGGCTGGCCGGCGACGCCGTCTGCGAAATTCCGGCGCCCGGTAACTCGAATTGTCCCCTCGCCCTCATCGGCGAAAAGGGGCAATTCTGGCTCAGCCGGCCCCGGCCCGTATTCGTCCTGGGCAAAGGGGCCGAGGCCACCCCCGTCTTTCCCGAATTCCTCGACGAATCGGAGGCGGTCGATCCCTTTACCCTGCGCATCGACCGCCTGCTGCGCTCCTGCGACAGCGGCCGCGACGAATTGGACAGCGGCCAAAATTACCACCAGGCCCTCGAAGTTGCCATCGCCCTCAAACTCTCCGACCGCAACGGGCACCAGCGCGTCAATTTACCGCTGCCAGACCGCTCCCTACGCATTGCCCCCCACCCGTACCGCCTGAGCGGTGGCGACGTGGCCGGCTGGCAAAGCATTGGCTATCAGAGCCCGCCAACCATCGAATAAACCTCAATTGCGAGAAAATTCTATGTCCACTCAAAAAGGCTATAAAGTGCGCGCCACCCACTGCGACCATCGGGCCTCTCAAGAGGAAATCTACGAAAAACTCAAGGCCATTACGGCCCCGCTAACGCGTTCTTGGGAAAAAATAGAAAAGGCCAAAAAACTGGGTATAAAAGCCAATATGCAAATGCGCACCAACAACATTCGCCGCATCGGCGGCCGCCGCCAGGAACTAGTCGACGATGACGTCTTGCGCGCCGCCCTGCGCCTGCTGCGCGAGCGCACCGATGCCCACATATTTGTGCTCGACACCAGCGCCGTGCCGGCCGGCCAGCGCCCGGGTGACGATTACAATATGGGAGCGATCTTTGAGGAGTTTAACATTCCCTACGTCGAAGCCGGCGACCCACCCTTTGAGCGCTATAAAGTTCCTGGCGGCGGCGCCATGTTCTCCGAGTACCAACTCTCGGCGGCGCTGGGCGAAGCCGACGCCTTCGTCTCCATCGCCAAAATGAAGAACCACGCCTTTATGGGCATCACACTCTGCCTCAAAAACCTCTTTGGCCTGCCGCCCATTCAGCCCCACGGCCGCATCCGCACCTACTTCCACCACGTCATTCGCCTCTCCTACGTCTTGCCCGACCTGGGCATGATCGCCCAACCCTGCCTCAACATCATCGACGCCCTCACCGGCCAAGCGCGGCAGGAGTGGGGCGGCGAGGGGCGCATTTGCGACGCCCTGATCGCCGGCGACCACATCATTGCCACCGACGCCTGTGGCGTGGTAGTGGAATGAGGAACGATTGCGGCACTGA
>CAXGRO010000448.1:0-5153 GCA_964012055.1 uncultured bacterium | reverse complement strand
AGCGCGTTATGAAGGGCGCGCCCCAAGCGCTCGTCGCGCGAGTGGCGATAGTCTTTGGCCAGGTAGTCAACCGACATGGACAAATACCCCAAATCCGCCCCGCCGTATTCGTAAAACCACCCCTCCTCGTGTTGGTGCTCCAATAAATCGGCAATTTTGGCTTCGCGCCAAACGGCAAATTGTTTCTCTCCCGTGAGCAGCAACAGATTCTGCAAGGTGGCAATTGCCCCGGCGGTGTGGTTGACCACTGCGATATCGCGGTGGCGTCCCAGCCAAAGGGCAGCGCGGCAAAGCACCTCTATTATTTGGCTGCGGGTAGATTCGTCAACGCTTTCCCCCAGCAGACGCAAGGTTTCGGACACGGCATACGAAGTAAAAGCCGTGGCAACAAAACTGCGCTCGCCCGGGTAAAATTCATCAAACGAACCGTCGCGACGCTGTAGGCCACACCAAAAACGCATGGCCGCCACGGCGCCCCGATGCAACTCTTCTGAGCCACAATACGGATTGTTCGGTGTCTGTTGCAAATAGACCAGGGCCAGCGTAAGGACAGCCTCTTGGTACACCGGCGCGGCGTAATCGATCATGGTCCGATAATGCCAGAAGCCGCGATCAAAACACCCATAGGTGGGCGAGTAGGGATTGCGGTCGAGCATGGAGAGCAAAAAGGGCAATCGCTGCCGCACCAATGCGTCATAGGGCGTTTGCCCAACGGCGCTCAACTCGTCCTGGATAGCGTTGTTTCCCCTAACCTCCAACATTGCCCTCTATGCCGTCAAACGAGCGATTAGAAAGGGGGGTCCGCAGCCAGCAGATCCCTCCAATAAGTGCCGGTACGATAAAACAGAAAAGCAAAAATCCCGCCGAAAATGCCAAGGCAACCTCCAGGCTGTTGGGAACGGCGAATCGATCCAATACCAGCGCCGCGATCCCCTCCCTCGTCCCCAATCCCGCCACCGAAATAGGCAGAAATGCCGCCAGGCCTATCAAGGTTACCATTGCTACGATATCTGCCGCAGCAAGATTTAGCCCCAACGTTCTAGCCAGCAACACCACCTGGGTAAAATACACGGCGTAAGCAGCCAGAGTAAGACCCAGTGCAGACGGTCCGGCTTTGTTCCACGAAAAACGCATTTCTTCCCTGAGACTGACTAAAAACCGCATCCCTCGACCAATTATTGACGTATTCTCTGACTTGGCACCCATCTGGCCATTTTTCATTAAAAAAGCAAATATCAAGCCAAAAATCAGTAGAATGCCCGTTAGCGCTATAAACATCTTATAGTCTGCCTTATAGTCTGCCAAACGCCCCACCGCCCACAGGCCGCAGCAAAATAAAACCAAAAGATCCAAGAGGCGATCTAACAAAGTGCTTGCCGTCGCCGCTTTCCAGGCGATGCGATACTCTTGGTGCAAATATGCAGCTTTGGCTAAATCCCCCAACCGGCCCGGGGTAAAACTGCCCAAAAAGATACCCGCCACATATATCGACCAAGCCCGCCCCAGTGCAAGCTGTACCTCCTGACTATTGGTCAGCAATTGCCAACGCCTGGCCCGCATCGCCAGCATGGCGATGGTCAGCAAGGGTAGCCCCACCAGGCCCCTCCAATCCACTTGTGTTATAGTGGCGCTAAAACGCTGCCAATCGGCGAGATAAACAATCCATCCCAAAATGGCTAAACCAATGGCTCGGGGCGCCCATTTCACAATGTAATTCAAAGGTTTACGTTGTGCTTACGCGTTCTTTGCAGCCACACCTCAAGCACGATGAGTGCCCACAATTGCTGGCTCAAGTCCCTGCGCCCCTGAAGATGTAAGGCAATCATGCGCTCTACAGCTTTGCGGTCAAATAGGTCGCAAAACAGCCCCGAAGACGACAGTAAAATATCTTCCATCCACGTGCGCAATTCGTTCTTTAACCAACTGGCCAAGGGTATGGCAAACCCCTGTTTGGGACGTTGTAATACGTCGGCCGGCAGATAGCGTTGGGCCAGGTCGCGCAATAAAATCTTACTCTGACGCCAAGTGTATTTGTATTCGACGGGCATCCGGGCCATAAACTCAACTACATGATGGTCCAGGAAGGGACAGCGCACTTCCAAAGAACAGGCCATACTCATGCGGTCGACTTTTACCAGGATATCGTCTGGTAAATAAGTCTTCAAATCCACCCATAGCATATGTTGCCGACCCGCTTCAAATTGCCGCGCAAAATAACCCTGCAAGCTGGGAGTGGCCGCTTCCTGGTATAATATATCGGCAAATTTTTCCGAATAAAGTGACAATTTTTCCTCATGGGAGAAAAAAAATGCCCAACTCGTTTCGGGCAATTGGCGCATCGTTCGAGCAAATTCAACAAAACGCTTTAGCTTTTTAACGCGGCTGGTCCCATAATAGGTTGCTGGTTCGCTCAGGCGATCTGCCAGCCGATCCACCATTCCACGCCCCAGCAAACTGGGTAGGCGGTTGTACATATTGGCCAATAAGCGGGCGCGATAGCGCCTATACCCTCCAAAAACTTCGTCCCCCCCATCGCCACTCAACGCCACCGTCACATTTTGACGCGTGGTGCGCGACAGGTGGTAAACGGGAATGGCCGAAGAGTCGGCAAAGGGTTCGGCAAAGTGGTCGAGCAGCTTGGGCAACAGTTCTTTTATTTCGTAAGTTACTTTATACTCTTGATGTTGTGTCCCTAAAACACGAGCGATTTGGCGCGCCGAATCCAGTTCGTTAAAGGATGATTCTTCAAACCCAATAGCGAATGTTCGCACCGGCTGGGCGCTCATCTGCTGCATCATAGCCACCACCAGGCTCGAATCCACCCCCCCGCTCAGAAAAGCCCCCAATGGCACATCGGCCAGCAGGCGCATTTGCACTGACTGACGCAGTAGATCGTCCAATTCGTCGCGCGCTGCCTCTTTGCCGGGAGTTTGGCCGCCGCTCTGGTATTGCACATCCCAATAGCGTTCGACCTTTAAATTCCCATCTTTAAACACCGCATAGGACGCAGGGGCCAGCTTAAAAATATTGCGATAGATCGTCCGGGGATGGGGCACAAATAGATAGGTTAAATACTCGTCGACAGCCTGTGGATCAATGGTGCGTTCAATCTGCTTATCGCACAACAACGAGGCAATTTCCGAAGCAAATGTTAAAGCGCCACCCACAAGAGCATAGTGCAGCGGTTTCTTGCCCAAACGGTCGCGGGCCAGCACCAGCATTTTTTCGCGATCATCCCAAATGGCTATGGCGAACATACCCCGCAAATCGCGAACAAAATCCAACCCTCTTTCCTCGTAGAGGTGGAGAATGGTTTCGGTATCCGAGGCTGTACGCAATAAGTGGCCCTTAGCTTCCAACCGTTGACGCAACTCCAAATAGTTGTAAATCTCGCCGTTGAAGACGATTTGCAAATTGCCGTCTTCATTGGTCATGGGTTGTTTACCACTGGCCAAATCGATCACCTGCAAGCGCCGCATGCACAGCCCCACCGGCCCCGCCAAATACTGCCCCTCGTCGTCTGGACCGCGGTAGGCCATGGTCCGCGCCATAGCGTCGAGTAGGTCCGAATCTACCTGCTTTTGCGGATCGCTGTAAACCTTTCCGGCAATTCCGCACATGGCTTAGGCTCGCTCCAAAACTTCCTGGTAAATCATCCGCATGGTATGCGCGCTGTGCTCCCAGCTAAAATTGCCGCTCACTATATTTTCCCTGGCATGGCGCCCCAACTGCCGTCGGTATTCGCCGTCGCGCATTAATAAAAGCAAACGTTGCGCCAATGCGCCGGCATCGCCGCTATCAATCAAAAGACCGTTTTCCCCGTCGCACACCAATTCGGGCGTCCCCCCTACCCGCGTGGCAATCACCGGCACGCCACAAGCTTGCGCTTCCAGCACCACATTGGGCCTGCCCTCTGAGCGCGAAGGCAATACCAGCACATCGGCGGCGTTAATCCAGTTGGGAATTTCCGCCGTTGGTCGACGCCCACAAAAATGCACCCGCTCCTCCATCTTGCGCCGGAGGACCTCTACTTCCAACTCCTCCTTAAGTGGTCCATCGCCCACCACAGCGCAGTGCAAGCGCTCGTCGTCAATCTGCCCCAGCGCCTGCAACAACACGTCGAGTCCTTTTACCGGGACTAACAGCCCCACAAAAAGCGCCAGAAAACAATCTTGGGGCACGGCCAATTGCCGCCTCATTTCCGCTTGGTCGGTCGGCTTAAAACGCGAGTCGACGCCGTTGTACACCACTCGGATTTTGTCTGCTTCAACCCCGGCCTGCGCCAATTGGCGGGCGATGTCTTCACTAACCGCCACAATACAATCCATTCTCTTGTAAATACGTCGGTTTACCCCCTGTAGCATCCCCTTGCCCAACAAGTGAATATCGCTGCCGCGCACGCTCAACACCAAAGGCAGCGAACGCCCGCGCGTTGCCCAGGAGGCAATTAACCCCGAAATGGTCCAGTGGCAGTGAAGCAAATTGCACTGGTTGGCCGCGCGGCGGGCGGCCAACCAGAAACCCAACAAAAACAGCGGAACTTGCAAACGCGACAGCCAGCTGCAGCGCAAATTGGTGGGAATGCCGCCGCCGTAAGCAACGCGTTGCCAGCGGCTGGGCCAGGCGTACTTAAAACGCCTTATCTCCATACCATCTACCTGTTCGCCCTGTGACACACCGTGCTCGTGTGGGGCAACGACCAGCACTTGTTCGTCCAGGCGAACTAGGGCCCGAGCCAATTCCTTTACAAAATTGCCAAAGAGATCTCCCTCAAAACGGGGAAATCCCGTGGTCAACATACCTACCTTCATTCGCTCTCCTGCATATCGTAGAGCATGGCAAAAAGTTGGAATTGTATACCCATAATGATCATGAGAGCACAGACCACCGAGCGCGGACCTGTAACCCCTTCGCCTATCCATTGCAGGTAGATCAAGTACAAACCGTACATGACGCCAACCGGAAAGAACACTATGCCAAATAGGTAAAAGAAGAAGAGCGGGTGAAAATCGCGCACCAGATATTTGGTAAACAAGCGCCAAAAAAAATCGCGCACCAACATGGGCGCTACGCGCACGGCGTAGGAAAAACCTTTGATTTGCGATTGGCGCTCGCCTTCCAGATAAATCGCCCGCCGCGGCACATCTTTTACG
>CAXGRO010000447.1:0-5154 GCA_964012055.1 uncultured bacterium | reverse complement strand
GCGGGCATCCCCCGCCGCAACCCGCAAAACGACTTCTACATTTACCTGGGTATTTCAGCCGTACTCGCCCTGCTGATCATCCTGTCTATTCTCTACGCCTATGCCCGCAAAACCGGCAGCGGCAGCCTGCAACACTACCTGCGCGAACTCGCCCTCAATGTGCCGTCCCGCGAAAGGACCGTGGTGCAACATTTGATGGCCAACCTGGGTTTTATGGCCAAACGCGACTTCTTTTCCTTTGTCATTTTCCTGGCCGCCCTCACCGACCAGCTTGAAGTCGCCTACTGGTATGTCGTTGTCGTCCTGCACTTGGCCACTGTAGGGGTATTGATTTCGCAGGGCAAAATGCTGCGCGCCCACGCCCGCGCTAACGACTCGCCGGAGCCGCGGCAACCCGCGCCGCCCCCCCGGCAGGAGCAGTCATGAAATTTTTCAGATTAGTGCTGCCCGGCCTGGGCCTGCTCTTTTTGGGTTACCTCATCGGCCACCTGGGACCCGACGAGATCCTGCGCAATTTCCTCCTCATGAAGTGGACGTTTCCCTTCATTTTGCTGCTGGCCTGCTCCTGGCATATCACCAACTCCATCGCCTGGAGTTTTGCTTTTCCGCCCGGCGCTTTCCGCCCGCGCCTGCGCACCCTCTTCATGGCCAAACTGGCCGGCGACGCGGTGAGCCAGTTGACGCCGCTGGCCAATATTGGCGGCGAACCGCTCAAGGCCTATTTGCTCAAAGGCGAATCGCCCACATCGCGCGGCCTCGCTTCGGTCGTCATCAACAAAACCGCCCAGGTCATCACCGGACTGTTCTTTACCGCCGTCGGCCTCAGCCTCATTTTTCTCTACTGGAACCTGCCCCAGGCCATCCCCTTGCCCATCCGCGTTGGCCTGGGCATTCTGCTGTTCAGCGCCGCCCTACTCATCGCCCTGCTCTATCGCAAACAGAAACACATGTTTTCCTCGCTGCTACACTTCCTGCAAAAATGCGGCGTGCGTACGACCAGGCTCGAGCGCAAAATGGCCAAAGCCGTGAGCATTGACGCCGGCATAAGCCAATTTTACGCAGAGCACAAACTGCGCTTCTTTGCCGTCATGTTCTTTCACAGCGTGGGGTGGCTGCTAGGTGCTTGCGAAACCTATCTCATCCTGCGCGGTCTGGGGGCAGACATTGACTTTGCCGTGGCTTTCCTCATAACCTCGCTCACCCTCATTATCAACAGCCTGTTCTTTTTTATGCCTTCCAACATTGGCGTTTTAGAAGGGGGGCAGGTATTCCTCCTGGCGACCCTGGGGTTAAACCCCGCGCTAGGGCTCTCCCTGGGCATCGTCAAGCGCATGCGCAAGATATTCTGGATCTCGGTCGGCTGGCTTTTTCTCACCCGCCTGAGCCGCAACGCCTGGCAAGAGGAGATACTCGCCACCGAGCGAGCAGAGGTAGGCGATCCGCTTCTCAGATCTATGTGAATTATGCGATTTTACCCCTTACTTTTTCTCCTTCTAGTCTGCCCATTGCTGTCCAACGCGGCCGCCGAAGAGGCCCCAATTGCCTATACCCTGCAGGAACTCGTCGAGCGCGCCCTGAGTCAAAATGGGGAAATCGACGAAGCGCAATGGCGCGTCCAGGGCGCACGCACGCTGCTCAGAAAAGCCCGCTCCATTCCCCGCCTGCGCCTCAAAAGTCAAAGCGGCCTGGTCCCCGAAGCCGAGGGCGACGTGCTCAACCCGCCCAGCGACACGACCGGCATCCGCACACTGGGCCCCTTTAACCGCACCGAGTTGGAAGTGGCTGTACCCATTTTCACCTTTGGCAAACTGACCAGCTTAAAGCGCGCCGCCGACAGCGGTGTAGAGGTGGAAGAGGCCGCCCTGGACGACCAGCGGCTCGATACAATTTTGCAGCTCAAAGAATTCTACTACGGCCTGCTCCTGGCCCAGGACATCGACGGCCTGGTAGGCAAACTGACGGAGGAGATCGAAGTCAGACGAGAAGACCTGGAAGACGACGACAGCCTGCCGCTCTCCAGCAAGTACAAAGTGGAATTGGCACTCTTGCAATTAAAGGCAAAAGGGCGCGAAGTGGCCGACAATGTGGAACTGGCGCGCGCCGCCGTCAAATGGAAGGCCGGCATCGCCGAAGAGGCCCCTTTTGCGCTCAAAGAAAAATTCATCGCCCCCGTTGAGGCAGAGGTGCCACCGCTCGACGAATTGACCGTCCGCGGCCTGACGCGACGGCCCGACTGGCAGCAACTGCAGGCCGGCATTGCGGCCAAGAGCGCCCTAGTAGATGCAGCTAAAAGCGCCTATTATCCCCAGTTCTTCCTCTCCGGCGGCATGCGCTACGCCTGGGCTCCGGGGCGCACCGACCAGCACAACCCGTTTGTCAAAGACGAATTTAACTTCTTTAATGGGGGCGTTTTCCTCACCGTGCGCCAGGCCTTTGAATGGGGCTTTTTGGGCGCCGACCTGGACAAAGCGCGGGCCGAACATCTCGAGCTCAAGGCCAAGGAGCGCAGCGCCGGTCAGGGCATCCGCCTCGACATAAAGCGCGCCTACCTGACCTACCAGCGCGCCGGCGCCGACCTGGATGACGCCCTGGCGGCGCGCAAATTGAGCCGCCAGTGGCTCAAACTGGCCCAGGACGAGTACGAATTTGACCCGGAGACCATCGAAGACCTGGTGACGGCCTTTAGCGCCTGGGCCGAAGCCGAACAAGCCTATTTTGAGGCCATCTACGACTTTAACCTGGCCCTGGCCAAACTGGAAAGGACGGCCGGCGGTATCGAGTTGAGTAAATAGATATGACCAAGCCAAACCTGGCTGCTATAGTGTTAATTTGCAATTTCGTTTTGCCGTCGGCCTCTGCCACAGCAAACGCCGATGCGCCGACCGACACCATGGGAAAACCGTTTCTCCAGCACGAAATAGCACAAATCAACGCGCTCTTGGCAGACCCCGAGACGGATTGGCAACCTATAATTGGTCGCTTGTTGGACGGCGTCGTGTCTTTTGAGCGGCTGGCACAGCGGACATTTGAAGACTATTTGGAAGAAACGCTGGAAAAATACGAAGACAATCTCAAGAAAAGCGAGTACCGCCAACTTTTGGACCGCTATCAGGCACGTCTGATCCGCACTTTCCGGCAGCGCATCATAACCGACCTAATTGCGCAATTGCATAGCGCAAATGTGCGCCGCCTGGTCTTGGGCGAATTCGATATAGGGAAAGGCAAAGGACACGTCGCCCTACGCGCCCAGACCGCCAATGCGCCCTTGAATTTGCGCGCCCACTTACAACATGTAGGCGACCAGTGGAAAGTAGTCGACCTTTCGCTAGACGGCGATCTCATTAGCCAGTCGTACTATGAAATGTGCGAAGACATTATCGACAAGGAACATTTTCTCCCCGTTTTAGAAGCTCGGCTCAAACGCGAGGATCACATTGTCTTAGAGGATTTCTCTATTACCGAACCCGGCAATTTCCCCCGAGACTGGTGGGGTTGGCGTTTAAAGGAAAAAAAGAAGGACAGCGCTGTACTGGAACAAATATACCACGTCGAAAAGAAAAACGAACCCACACACACAGATCTCAGTCCAACACCTGACCGGATCTACCACTCGCAAGTGGAACTCCAGGCGGATCCTTATTATCTGGCGGCAAAAGA
Organism: uncultured bacterium; assembly: GCA_964012055.1. Classification (GTDB taxonomy): domain Bacteria; phylum Latescibacterota; class UBA2968; order UBA8231; family UBA8231; genus CAXGRO01. The sequence continues at coordinate 1,497 of CAXGRO010000447.1, read as the reverse complement.
CAGAGACCACTCTATTATCATTATCAAGTCCGCCCCCTGGAACCCGCGCCAGTACCCCATTATGACCTGGTGCTGGCGCGTCGACGCCCTGCCGCCGGGCGGCGATGAACGCTACGGCCCCACCAACGACAGCGCCGCCGGCCTCTACGTAATGTTTTCGCAAAACTGGCTCGGCGTGCCCAAACAGATCAAATACGTTTGGAGTTCGACCCTTGCCGAGGGCACCGTCGGCCGCCGCAAGAGAATCTGGCGCCCCTGGTTCGTCGTCGCCGAGAGCGGCGACCGCAATCTGGGCAAATGGACCTTTGAACAGGTTGACCTCTATCGCGATTTTGGAAGAACTTACGAGGGTAAACCCGATAAGCAAACCGTTGGCTTGGGCATTCTAACCGATGCCAATTCTACCGATTCCTACTCCGAGGCCTATTACGCCGATATCCGCGTTTGGACGCGCGAGGCCCAGGAGAAAGGGTTGATTAAAAATCACTGCGGTTCGCTGAACAACGCCATCAGCGCCAAACATTGATTCGCCGCCAGGAGTTTAATATGGTAAAGATCATTCTCGTTTTCACCGCCACTTTCCTGCTGCTGTCTGGCACCCGCGCCGCAGCCGCTAGCCCGGAGACGCCCATTAGCGTCCTCAAATCCCACGACGCCGAAGTTAAAAAACTCCTGCAAGAATCCGGCGATTCGCTGGCGGCCGCAACGCGCGATAAAATAAAACACCACATTAACGCCACTTTCGACTTTGCCGAGTTGGCCCGCCTGTCGCTGGGCGATCACTGGGAAGGGCGCAGCGCCGATGAGCGCCAACACTTCACCAACATTTTTAGCGCCATCATCCAGCAGCGCAATTTCGACACCTTCCTGCGCTACTACCACGAGGGCGAGATCGTCTACAAAGAAGAGAAAATCGCCGCAGGCAAAGCCACGGTAACGGCCGTGGCGCCGCTCAAGCGCGGCGAACAAATTGAAATTCTCTACCATCTCCACCAAGTAAAAGGTCAGTGGCGCATATACGATGTGGTTATAGATGGGGCCAGTACGGCCGAGGGCAACCGGCACCAATACGTCCGCCGCATAGAAAAAAAATCGTATGAAAACCTCATACAGACGCTGGAAAAACAGCTGGCCCGCTTAGAAAAGAGAAAGAACTGACGCTTCCATGCGCATAGATTACGAACGTCTGGTACACTACATTTTTCACCACCACGTGGGCATTATCGTCGTCGCCGCGCTGGTTTCGGTATTCTCGGGTTATTACGCCGTCCAACTGGCCAAAAACATCAAGACCGACTTTGCCGACCTGTTGCCCGACTCCTACATCAGCGTCCACGAACTCAACCGCATCAAATCGCGCATTGGCGGCATTGCCCCCGGCATGGTTATCATCACCAGCGACGATTTGCAAAAAGCCGTCGACTTCATGCTGGTGCTGGCCGACGAATTGGAAAAAAACCCGCTCGTCAGCTCGGTGAGCCGGGGCAAGAACTTTGA
>CAXGRO010000446.1:0-5184 GCA_964012055.1 uncultured bacterium | reverse complement strand
ACCAACCTGAGGAAACGGCACTTTTTTGTCAAAAAATGTCCACTGTATTGTTAAATTCGTTAAAAGAAATAACTTAGGCCGATGCGCCCGCCAATGGGATTGCCGGGGGTAAAATGAATTTCGGAAACGGGTTCGGTTTCGCCGCGCAATTGCGATTCGGTGTCAAATTGCGCCTCGCTCCACTCGGTGTCCAGGAGGTTCTCAACGCTCAAGTGGATTTTGTAGTGGTCGCCAAAGCGGTAGGCGGCGTTGAGATCGAAGACGGTGTAGCCTCGGGCGGTGACGCTGTCGTCCTCGTTGGCCGGGCGGTCGCTTATATGGCGGTAGCGCAGGCTGGCCTCGTAGCCGGCCAGGTGGCGGGCGCTGAGACCGCCGGTTGAAGTTCGCCGCGGCGCCAGGGGAATGTGATCGGCGGCGGCGGGCGCGTCGCGCAGCGCGCCGCTGGACAGGTTGATGTCGGCGTCGGCCCACAGCCAGGGCAGCAGGCGCAGGCGGCCTTCCAGGTCCAGGCCTATGCGGCGGGTGCGGCCGCTCTCCTCGGTGGTGCCGGCGTCGCCAACGTAGACGAACTCGCGGTCCAGGTCCATCCACCAGGCGGCGGCGCCCAGGTTGAGGTGTTGCCCCAGGCGAGTGCGCACGCCGATTTCGCCGCCGACGGCGCGCGGCAGGGTAACGGCGTCGAGATGGCCGGGGTCAAAATTGCGTTCTTCCAGGGCGGCGCCGATATCATCCTCGCTTGCGCCCTGCCGGACAAATTGCCGTTGCAGTTCGGCGACGCGGGCGTTGATGACGACGCTGCGCGCGTCGTTGGAGTGAAAGCCGGTGCCAAAATTGGCGAAGAGGTCTAGGCGGTTGGTGGGGCTGTAGACCAGGGTGGCTTTGGGACTGAAGATGCGGTTCTGGGCGTAGCCCGAGGCGTGGGGTAGGTCGGCGGGTTGGCCTTCTATGTGGTCTTCTACGTTAAAGATGAAGTAGTCGGCGCGTAGCCCCAGCATGAGGCGCACTTGCGATGAGAGGAATAACTCTTCGCGGGCCCACAGGTAGAAGTTGCGCTCGAGCACGCGGGAATCGACCAGGGGGTGGGCGCGCTGGCGGGTGTTGTTCTTCCACAGGCCCACGTCGGCGTCGTCGCCGCGCATGCCGCCCCCCAGGGTGCTGCGGGTGAGCAGGTCGCCCAGGTTGTGGTAGAATGAGTAGGTGCTGTTGATGCCCAGCAGGAGGCGGTCGTCGAGTTGTTCGATCATGTCGCCGTTGACCGGGTCAGCCAGAAAGAAGGTGAAGTTAGAGAACAATTTAAAGTCGTATTTGCTCAGGTAGACCTGGGCGGTAAAGTCGCTGTTGTTCTTGCCCTTGGAGCGGAAGGTCAGGTTAAAATTGCGCCGCCCGGTGGTGCCCCCCTCTAGGTCGTCGATGGCCCCCCAGCGGTCGATGAGGCCGCGGTCGATGGCGCGCTGGGGGATCTGGCCAGAGGCGTCCCAGGCCGAACTGAAAGCGCCCATGTCCAGCGTTAGGGTGGAGCGATCGGACAGGTGGGTGTGGACCTTGGAAAAGACGTTAAAGCGGTGAAAATTCTGGGGGCGGTCAAACGGGCCGTCGCTCAGGTAGAAATTGCCAGCGAAATAGGCCGTTTGGCCCGGGTTGGTCATGGGCAATTGGTAGAGCATGGTGTAGTTGGCGGTGCCAAAACTGCCGCCTTCCAGGCGGATTTCGTTTTCCTCCAGGTGGTCGCGGGTGTGGAAGACGACGGCGCCGGCGGTGGCCAGGTTGCCGTGGGCGGGAAAGTAGGGGCCTTTAAGCACTTCGATATTTTCGATGGCGTCGGCGATCATAAAGTGCAAATCGGCGTAGCCCTGTCCGTGGCCGTGCGACACCATATTGACCGGCATGCCGTCGACCGAAATGGCTACGTCGGTGCCGTGGTCGGCGTCAAAGCCGCGCAGGAAAATCTGCTCGGCCTTGCCGCCGCCGGCGTGCTGGGCGATGACCAGTCCGGGGGCCATTTGCAGCATCTGGTGGGCGGTGCGTTTGGGGCGGGTTTGCAGGTCAAAGCTGCGCACGGTGCGCGACGAGGCGGCCGAATAAACGCGCTCGGATTGCACCAGCATTTCGCCCAGGTGGATGGGGCTGGGGTGGAGGTGCAGGTGCAGGGGAGGGTGGGGGGCCGCCTCTATGTCGATTTTTCGTTCTAAGGTGTGGTAGCCGATGATGCTGGCCTGGAGCGTGTAGGTGCCGGGGGCAATATCGCTTAAAACAAAGCGGCCTTTGAGATCGGTACTGGTGCCCAGTGCCGTATCTTGCAAAAGGACGATGACGCCGGGTAGGCCATCGCCGGATTCTTCGTCGACTATGGTGCCTTGCAGGCGGCCGGTGTTTTGCGCTTGAACTAAAGAAAAAGAGGAGACGGCAAGGAGTAAACCTGCGAGATATCTAGAGAACGGCATACTTTCCTTTCGCTAATTTTGCTGTGATAAATATTCGGCTCAAAGATTGTGAAATAATAGTAAAATCTGGAGTTGCGTCTCTGTAGTAAGGTATGGGAAAATCCGAAAAAAAATTCAATTTCGCAACAAAGAAAGAAAATTTATCAGAAGGTGGAAATGAGCGCAACACGCTCTGTGTGGGAGCGTGGATTTAGATCTCTATATTAATTATATTATAATGAACTTGTTAGACTTATATTGCTTTTTAAAATAGAGCAAATTTGCATGGCCTACCGTTTGGAAAACGGGGAACCTCTCCCCGACGGCATTCGCCGCATTGCTACCGAACAACTTTCCCGCTCCATAAAACATTTAGAGAGTGAAGAAGGTCCGCGCGACACCCACATTCACGAGGCGCGCAAGAGTATGAAGCGATTGCGCGGCCTGATTCGCCTGGTGCGCTTTGAACTGGGCAAGGAGGTGTTTCGCCGCGAGAACGAGTGCTACCGCCTGGCGGCGGCCCAATTGGCCGGCATGCGCGATGCCACCGTGTTAATCGAGACGTTGGGCAAACTGGTCGCCACGGCAGACCGCCCGGTGCGCCGCGACCGCTTTCGCACGGTGCGCCAGTGGCTGGTGCAGCGCCGCGAGCAAAGCTATAGGGAGCGGCCGGTGTCGGGTGTTGCGGTGGAGAACGTCATTGGTCAATTAAAAGATGCGCGCAATAGGGTGGGCGAGTGGCCGCTCGAACGCGGTGGTTGGAAGGGAATTGAGGGCGGTTTGCACCAGGTGTACGGTCAGGGGTACAAAGAATTCGCCCAGGCTTTTGCCAACCCCGGCGAAGAGGCCTTCCACGATTGGCGCAAACGCGTAAAGTATTTGTGGTATCACATGCAAGTGGTGCGCCGCATCTGGCCGCCAATGATGGAGGCGCTCATCGGCGAATTGGACGAGTTGGGCGACCTGCTGGGCAACGACCACGATCTGGCGGTGCTGCAACACACGGTGCAGAGCGAAATTTCGCGGCCGGTGCGGGCCGCCACACTGCAATTGCTGGGAGAGTTGGTAGCGGCGCGGCAAGAAAAATTGCGCGCCCGGGCGCACTGCATTGCCCTGCGAGTGTACGTTGAAAAACCGCAGGACTTTACGCGCCGATTGCGGCGTTATTGGCGGGCTTGGCGGGCCGAACACGGCGTGGTTGCGGCGCTCGACGTGCCGGCCGAAGGGGGCGTACAGGTGCGGGGCGCCGAGCTTTCCGGCAATATCGAGCAAAGCGGATCGGCCGAGGTCGTGCGGGAAAATGAGACAATACTTGCGGAGCAAAATACTAGATTGTCTCCTGCAGATGATCTATAGTCGGTAGAGGAAGAGCCCGTACCTGCCGCTGCAGAGCGCAACGCAACCGCTATTGACATCAGACCGGTCGAATTGGCGGAAGTCTATTCTCTCGAACGCCGGATGGAACACCAAGACGGCCTTAGCCATCGGCAATACGCAGAAATGCAATTCCGGGGCGAGGGGACTTACCTCATCGCCTGGGACGGCGGCGAGCCGGTGGGTCGCCTCTTTGTGCGCCGCCGCAACAACCCCGAGATCCCTCGCATTGTAGACCGCTACCCCCAGGCCGCGCGCTTTGCCGAATGTCCCGAATTTTGCGATATCGAGGTCGTGTCCAGGCGCCGCTCCCAGGGCATTGGGACCCAGCTTTTGAACCAGGGGTTGGAGCGGGCGCGCCAGTGGGGGGGCGGGAGGTGACCCTCTGCGTCGACGCAGACAACCCCCGCGCCCGATTCCTGTATGAACGTCTGGGATTTGCCGAGTCCGGCGTCGGCGTCTTTACTACCTCTGGAACGTATCTGGATGAAAGCGGCAAGGAGCAACCATGGCAAAATGGCCCGCAATCGCTATTGGTAAAACCATTGTCTGGCGGCTCTCCCTCCGAATGATTTCATTGCCCAAAACAACCCCATCCCATCCCCCAAAATCAAAGTTGCACGCCCCCCAAACTTGTCTGTACCTTCATTGACAGATACATTTAAGATCATGCGATCACTGCTTCTTATCCCAGACGGGAAACCGCAATGAACCAGCTGGACGAAAGGGCCAGAAGAATCCGTTTTCAGGGCCGCATTGGGCGCAAACTTGTGCTCAGCTTTGTCCTCCTGGTCATGGTGATGGTGGGGGGCAGCGGCCTGGTCCTCTTTGGCCAAACCGAGTCGAGCCTGGAGCAACAGATGGGCCAGCACCTGGTGGCCGAAGCCGAGTTGATTTCCACCATGCACTCCGGCGATGTGATCGCCCGCTACCTGCTGACCTCCGGTTTGGAGATAGAACGCTATTCTTCCTACCAGAAAGCCAGAAAGAAATTCGTGCGGGCCAAAGAAATGGTGGGCGCTCAGCGAATTTATATTTTCGACCACGCCGGCCGCAAAGTGCTGGGCACGGACGAAGACGGGGTGCGCGTCGGCCAAGTCTACCACCACCTGCGCATCAGAGACAGTCGTGAGGTCGAACAGGTGTGGCGCGAAGGGGTACCCATTCACACCCTGTCCTTTAGGGACCCAGAGACCGATACGGATATTATGACGGGATACGCTCCCATATTTGCCGGCGGCGAAGTGGTTGCGGTGGTGGGAGTAGACATCGGCCCGGCTTACGGCGGCACCATACGGACTTTCAAGCGCTGGGTGTACATATTTGCCGCCGTTGGCGCCATTCTGACCATTGTAGTGGGCTGGGCGCTGGCGCGCACCATCACCCAACC
>CAXGRO010000445.1:0-5186 GCA_964012055.1 uncultured bacterium | reverse complement strand
CCGTCCTTAAAAGCCGCCCACTGATCCTCCCAAATGCGCGCATGACTTCCAGGCCACACCGTAAAACCGCCGCAATTGGCCGGCAAATCGTCGATGTAAGCCGACATCTGCAAGCGCCAGCGGCCGTAACAGGCGCCGTCGGAATGGGCGCTGCGAAACTCGGGCCCAGGCGACGGACTCTGCGGCAAAGTGCAATACAAACCGCGCGTCCCCTGCCCGTTGAGCCACACCGGTCCGGTTTTGGGCAAGCGCAACTCCTCCGTCGCAAACGTGCCCTCGGCGGGAAAACCCATGTCGTGCCCCACGTGCGAAACCAGCCCCCCCACCGCATCGTCGCACATAAAAGCCGGCCCCGTAGCCGCGCCCGACTCATCTGCCCCTGTGGGCCACACCACCGTGCCCTTGCCGAGCAATTGCTCAGCGACCTGCCACAGGGCGCGGGGAGCTATATCGAGCAAAAGTTGTTCGGCCCCATTGCGCACAAAATATCGATGACCGCTGCCGCCAAAATACGGGTCCCCCCTGTCCGCGGTCCACAGCGCCTTGAGCTTTTCGCTTTCCTCTTCCGTAATATGACCCCAGGTGGAAGGGTCGTCTCTCTTCATGCGCGGCAGGTGTTCGTCAATAATCTCCCACATCTGGTCGCGCGCCCGGCGGCACAACTCGGGGTCGAGCACTTCCGGCAGCACCAGAAAGCCATCGCGTTTAAACCGGGCGATCTGTTCCTCCGTCAGTAGATCGACCTGTTTCACATTGGGAACGGACGTCGCCATATTTATTTATTCTCCTGGTAAGATGTTAAATCCATTTCGGGAAATCTCATAGCCATGTCCTTTAGCGCCGCGGCCATTTGCACCGGATCAAATAGGTCTTCGACCAAAATAAAACCGTCGCGCTGAAAGGCATCCAGTTGATCTGGACTTAACGGCATAGTGTTTCCTCAATATAGAGATATTAACCACCGAGGGTTTCGCGCAGCACCCGCAGGTGATTTTCCCCCAGTATCTTGGCCGCCTCTTCTTCACCATAGCCGTGCTCGATCAGCGCCCCGGTAAACTCGCGCCACTGCGGCACATTCTGAAAGTGCGACGCCAGCCCCACGTGGTCGATGCCGGCGACCTTAACCGCGTGATCGATACTTTCCAAATCGAGTTTAGTACCCCAGGTCTCGGCGTCGACCAGCTTGGCCTCGGCCATTTCAAACGGGTCGGCATAGTTTTCTAGCAAGCGCCGGTCGCGCTGCAAGCGGTACTCGCCGCGCTCTTCCGCGGTCTTGGGAGCCGGCGCCAGAATGCCCACCACACCGCCGGTGTCGGCGATGGCGCGCATCATCTCATCGCTCAAATCGCGGACGCTGCCGGTGATAGCGCGGCACTTGCTGTGCGTTGCCACGATTGGCCGGGTGGCCGCTTCCAGCGCGTGCCAGCAAGTCTGGTCCGAAGCGTGCGACAAATCCACCAAAATGCCCCAGTCCTGACAAGCTTTGACGACGTCGTGGCCAAACGCCGTCAGCCCGGGCGTCTCTTTGAGCTCGGCATTTGAATCGGCCCAGCCCACATTGCCCAAATGGCACAGCGCCATGGCGCGAATCCCCATGTCGTAGTAGCGCCGCAAGACGTCGAGGTCGTGGGCAATCAATCCGCTCACCAGCATCAACACCATGGCAATCTTGCCCTCGCCCACCAAACGCCGCACATCGCCTTCGCTACACGCCAGGCCGATGTAATCGCCGTAGGCCTCCGCAAACCGTAGGTGCTCGTCAATCACCTGCATCACGCGCTCGACCAATTCGTCGCCCTCAAATACGTGCTGCCAGATCTTCAACCCCGGCGGCGGCAACCCATTCTCGTCCTCCGGCGGCACACACACCATCATCTCTTCGGCCCCCAGCGCCTGAATCACCACGTTGACGCGCCCGCGCTGCAACTCATCAATATCCACCGCCGCCGAGTACGAATCCACCACAGCGAGCCGCCGGTGCAGCGCATCCCACTCACCCTTGTCGAATTTGTCGCCGGCCGTCGGCTGCGTGGTGGCGTCAATCAGCCCGATCTTGCGCCCCAAGCTCAAACCAATCGACTCGCTCAGCTTACTACTGACGTGGACATTTTTTCTGGGAACGTCTCTCAAATTCATGCGACTATCCTCTGCGTATGGAAAAGCGCGCGTCTTGCGGTAGGTGTATCAACTTTTGTTCTTAGATGATAAGATGTGTTATAAAGCGTTTTTTTATTCTTATGGTCAAGGAACAGCGCGCCCTTTTATCTTACTCGGCGCGGTTAGAGCGCCGAACTGGACAAAAAGTATGATATCGAATAGTCTTGATTTATATAATGGAATAGTTAGATTCGACCCAAAATGCATTCAGTCTTGGTATGGAAATGGACACTCTCTCAGGCATCTAGGATTTTTAGATGAATCGGAGGAACGATGGCACGAACCACATTGGATTTAACTAAAGAAGAACGACAGGCTTACCGACCGGTCGACCGTCTGCCTGAAGGACAAGTAGCCGAGCGTTGGGAGAGGGCTTACAAAATAGCTCGCCAAGCAGCAGAGTTTTGAGGAAGCACTACGGTGCTATCCAAGTGATAGCATTTGGCTCGCTTGCCTATCGCCCTTCTTTCACGCCTTGATCAGATATAGATCTTGCCGCTTTAGGTATCCCAAACAACGAATTCTTTCGAGCTGTAGCAGCTGTAACTGGATTAAGTGCGGAATTTGAAGTTGATCTAGTAGACATGAAAACCTGCAGCACCACACTTCGTCAGCGAATTGAGGAAGAAGGGATCGAAGTGTGAATACACTGATAGTGAGACTAGCCGAACGGATTCGGGGCGAATGTGATGACCTGGATAGAGTAGTAAAACGGATCTGTGAAGGATGGGAACGGGCGCAGCAGACTCAAGACGATTTCTATATGGATAGTGTAGCACTCAATCTACACAGTTTCTACAACGGTCTTGAGCGGATTTTTGAACGGATCGCTGCTACCCTCGATGGCGATGTTCCAGAAGGAGCAAATTGGCATAAGGTTCTACATACAACAGATGGCAGCTGAAATAACTGTTATACGTCCAGCTGTGATTTCTGAAAAGTCACAGCTGGCACTAGAGGATTACCGCGGTTTTCGCCACATCGTACGCAATATTTATACATTTCACTTCGATTCGTCCAAGATACAGAATATCGTTGAGCCAATAAACGATGTATTCAGCCAAGTGCGGGTAGAATTAATATCCTTCGCAGATTTTTTGGAGCAACAGGCAGAAATAGGAAAACAAGAATAGAAAAGACAGGCCGTAGCAAATATAATAAAGATTCGCAGGTGAAAAAGAATTGAAATGCAAAAGCGACGCACCATCTACCACAACGACGCCCGCCACTACTACCTGTGGCTCTACGACCCCCCGCTGCGCCTCAAAGACGCCTGGCGCCCCATCGACGACGTAGCGGGCACCGCCATCGACACCTTCAGCTATTGCGTCCAACGCGGCGACGGCCTGTTCTACCCCTCCAAAGTCGGCCAGATGTTCGGCGTCGACAAACAGCCCTTTACCAACGCCATCGCCTGGCACGCCTGGCACGCCCTGCACAGCCTCATCGACCGCGGCCTCGACCCCCTGCAGGTGCTCATCGACCGCGCCCACGACAAGGGCCTCGAATTTTGGGCCGACCTGCGCCTGGCCACCTACGGCGGCATCGATCCCAACCTCGAGATAGAACACGGCGGCCGCTACTTTGCCGAGCCCCAGGTCCGCGACCACCTCGCCGACACCGCCCGGGAATTGGTCTGCGACTATCCCTCCGACGGCCTCGAACTCGACTTTTCCATCGCCCACGGCAGCTGCTCCTCGTACCTGCGCCCCGAAGACGTTGAGCACTACACGCCGGTGATCACCGAGTGGATCGCCGACCTCGCCAGCGCGGTGCGCAGCCGCCCCGGCGGCGGCACCATCGGGGCGCGCGTCTACCCGACCGAAGAGTTAAACCTGCGCCAGGGCCTCGATGTGCGGGCCTGGCTGGCGGCGGGCGTCATCGACTTCGTCGTCCCGCTGATCTACGAATACAACCGCCTCGACCCCAACATGCCGATCGACTGGCTCATCGAAGCGGCGCACGCCCACGACGTAGCGGTCTACGGCATGCTGCAGCCGACCGTGCCCATCCAGGAATTTTCGCTGTCCGCCGACAACAGGGTCTACGCCACCGCCGAGCAACTGCGCGCCGCCGCGGCAAATTTTTGGGCGCGCGGCGTCGACGGCCTCTACACCTGGTTCATGCGCTGGCCGCACGGCGACGCCGAGCGCGCTTTTTTGTCTGAAATGGGCGATCCCGATTTAATCGAAGAGAAAAACAGAACTTACTTTGCGCTGCGGCGCTCGCAGGAGCCGGACAACCCCGGCTACGGCGCCCCCCTGCCCATCGCCATAACTAAGGCCGCCCCCGACGATCGACACACCGTGGAGCTCTACGTGGCAGACAACCTGGCCGCGTCGGACCACGTCAGTGCGGTGACGCTGAGCATTAAGGTCACCAACCTCATCATGGGCGACCAATTGACCATCTCGCTCAACGGCCAGTCACTCCTCGGCCAGCCCGTCACCCGCGACTTCGCCCACAACACGCCACACCTGGCGCCGCGCGGCCTCGACCTCCAATTCCAGCTGCGCGACGTCTTGCCGCGCCAGGGCTGGAATGCGCTCCAGCTATCTCTGGACGCGCGGCCCGACCTGATGGACGGCGGCATCACTGTCGAACAGGTCGAGTTGAAGGTGGAGTACAGCCCGTACCCGTCGGTCCGTTAAATTCGCTATCTGGTTTAGATCGTGGAGGGGCCAGACGCATCCCCTCTACCGTCACAAACAGACATTTTCCTATGTATGTGGGTAAAATTGCCGCTATTTTACCCACGTATTCGATAGGATCCAGGTTCACTATAATAGGAATATTGGTCTGAATAATCATATCATTTCGCGAACCATCTTGTTTTATATTATTTGCCAGGAGGCAACGACATATGGCAAACTCACACCCCATCGACATCGGCTCGCGGCTGGAATTGCTGGTGGACCACCACCTGATCGCACAACTCAGCGGCGGCGCCGAGCTGCGCCTGCACCGCCCCGTCCCCCGCGACATCGCCCTGACCACCGACCAGCCGTGGGAGGGCAACGCCTGCGGCT
>CAXGRO010000444.1:0-5193 GCA_964012055.1 uncultured bacterium | reverse complement strand
CGGGTGTTGGGGTGGAAGGCCCAGGTGGTGCGCGACAGTTCTTCCCAATTCTTTTTGGTCACCGGGTAGTCGGCCGGGTTCATCCACGGGCCCTGTTCCAGGCACACGACGCCAAAGCCGTCCTGGGCCAGGCGCCAGGTGGCCGCCGCTCCCGAAGCGCCGGCGCCGATGACGACGATATCAACCAGAGGGTGGGATGTGACAGTGGACATATGCGATTCTATTTAAATTGATGAGAATACCCGTGAGAATATAGGATTTTCGCGTCGGTACGTTCAAGTTCGGCCACCTCCTATAAGATGTAGCAGCTATATTTTGACGACATCAATTGATAGTAAACGTTTGCTGTGCGGTATGAGGTCTCGCCCATACCGCGTACTAAGAAAACGCCATTTTTCACATAAAAATTCTTGCCATTGATTACGTAAAAACATATAGTATTTTAGTTAGGTTTCCTAAAGCGAACCAATCCACAAAGACGCGCCCTAGCCACTCCTCCACTTTGCCCTTTTTTTCAAAATTGGCCGTATCAAAAAAGTTGATGCCCAGATCGAAAGCCGCTTTGATCAGGCCCATGCCTTCGTTATCGTCTGTCACATTGTTGTTGCCCGGGCCAAAGCTGATCTCCGGGACTTTTAATCCGGTCTTTCCCATGAAACGATAGTCCATATTGTGTCCTCCAGTTGGCGTTGAATTTTATAATGCGTTCGATAATATCAGCGCTTTTGATCTATTTCGAAAGCTCTGTAAAGAATAGACTTGGGCAGAGGAGTTATTTCCAGTATTTTTCGGCGCGCCGGTTTTGTCTCTTTGCCTAACTACAAATCGGCAGGGCCGATTTAACAGACGTTAAATACCAGTAAAGGATGGGCGGAATGAGAATTGTTATTGCTTCTTATGGTCAGGAGACGAGCAGTTTCAGTCCAATGTACACCACGCGGGAAACGTTTGAACTGTACGGCTTGTACGAAGGCGCCGAGATTTTGGATAAATGCCGCGAGGTCGGCGCCATCGGCGGTTTTATGCACGCCATGGAAGAGGTGGCGCTGGACTGGACGCCGCTGCCCATCGTGCACGGCTGGGCGGGGGCGAGCGGGCCTCTGACGGCGGAGATATTGGGGTATTTTGCAGAGAAAGTGCGCCGCGGCCTGGAGGCTGTGGGGTCCATAGACGCCATGTATTTTGCCTTGCACGGGGCGGCGGCGGCGGAGAATGAACCCGACACGGAGGGGCATTTGCTCGACGTGGTTAGAGAAGTTATTGGGGATGACGTGCCGCTGGTCATTTCGCTCGATCACCACGCCAACCTCACCCAGCGCATGGTCGACCGGGTAGACGGGTTGGTGGGGCACCGCGACCAGCCGCACGATCAATTTGAGACGGGGGAACTGGCCGGCCACATGCTGCTGGCCGTTTTGCGCGGCGAGATTAAACCGACCATGGCCTGGCGCAAAATTCCTTTGATCACCCACCAGGAGCAGTTCTTGACGTCGCAAGGCCCAATGAAGGCCTGGTTTGATAAAGCGCGCGATATGGAAGGGCAACCGGGCGTTGTCTCGGCATCAAACTTTCCCATGCAGCCCTGGCTCGACGTGCCGGAAGGGGGTTGGGCCACCCTCGTGGTGACCGACGATGACCAGCCGCTGGCCGAGCGCCTGGTCGATGAGCTGGCGCAGAGTGCCTGGGATTTGCGCCAGGACTTTTGCAAGCTGGATAGCATTGCGCCGGAGGCCGCCATCCGGCGCGCCGTGGAGGCGGAAAAGGGCCTGGTGATACTCACCGATACGGGCGACAGTATTTTTGGCGGAGCCACGGGCGACAGCACCTGTATTCTGGCGGAAATGATAAAGCAGCAGATCGAGGAAACGGCGCTGGTGCCCATGGCCGATGCCGCCGTGGTTGAGGCTGCCATCGAGGCCGGCGAGGGCGGTACTATAGAGATGGCAATCGGCGGCAAACTCGACTCCACATTTGGCCAGCCATTGGATATTGTGGCCAGGGTGGCGGGCATCGGCGGTGGGCGCTTCGACATAAACATGTTGGGTTTTGAGTCTTTTGACCTGGGCCGGGCGGTATTGTTGGAGATAGGGGCGGTTAGAGTGGTGGCGACGGAGAAGCGGGGCATTGGCGGCAACCACCCGGCCGTCTACCAGCACTTTGGCATTAATATTGAGGACGCCAAGATGGTGGTGGTCAAGACGGCGAGCAATTGGCAGTACTACCAGCAGTGGATCAATGAGGTGGTGCGCGTCGATACGCCGGGCGCCACCATGTCTCACATGGAGCAATTCGATTGGCAGCATCTTCCTCGTCCCATCTACCCGCTGGACGAATTGGCACACTGGAAATAGAACACGGTGAACTACACATGAGTTTACTACAGCCCGAAGATCGCGAGTTTTTTGAGCGCGAGCTGGCGACATTTTTGCCCGACCGCGTGTTCGACGCCCACACCCATTTGTGGCGCCAGGAGTTCATACCTTGGTCTGTGGAGGGGGCGCCGCCCGACATCGGCTACGATGAATACATACAATCGATGCAAGACCTGCATCCCGGCCGCAAAGCCGGGGCGCTGTTCCTGCCCGCCGTCACCCCAGACGAGACCGGGTCTTTCGCAGCGCAAAACGAGTGGGTGGCACAGCACGCGGCCGCGTCGTCCTATTGTCGGGGGCTATTCTTCATTAGGCCCGACGATGACCCCGAGTGGGTACGCCAGGAGGTGCGGCGCCTGGGCCTGCACGGGCTCAAATGTTATCACTCCATGGCGCCGGTGAAGCCGACTTGGGAGGCGCTCATTCCCGACTTTCTGCCGGAGCAATTGGTGCGCGTCGCCCACCAGGAGGGCTGGGTGATCACCCTGCACATGGTGCGCACCCGCGCCGCGGCCGATCCGGAAAACGTTCACTGGATACGGCGCTACTGCGAGCAGTATCCCGACATGAGGCTCATTTTGGCGCATTCGGCGCGCGGTTTTCAGCCGGCGCACAATATGGACGGGTTGCCGCAATTGACCGGGCTCGACAATCTCTACTTTGATACCAGCGCCAATTGCGAGCCTATTGCGCACCAGGCCATTTTGCGCTATTGCGGCCACCAGAAGTTGATGTACGGGACCGATTTGCCCGTCTGCCACGAGCGCGGCCGCTCGCTCGGCGCCGCCGATACCTTTCTGTGGCTGGGCAAAGACTCGCCGGCGTGGGAAGAGGTCCACATGACCATCAAACCCGTGCTCTTGGGGCTGGAGCATTTGCGCTCGGTTAAGTGGGCTTGCTGGGCCGAGCGGTTGAGCGACAGCGCCGTAGAGGATATTTTTTGGAACAATGCGGCCCGTTTGTTCGGCCTTTCCGATTAGACATTTAGACAGAGGACAATAGATGAAAATTACCGATCTGAAATGCGCCGTAATCGGCCAGACGCCGGTGGTGCGCGTGATCACCGACGAGGGGATTAGTGGTTTTGGGCAAATAGAATCTTCAAAGCCGTACGTAAAACCCCAGGTGCTGTTCTACAAAGATTATATTCTGGGCATGGACCCCACCGATGTGGAGCGGGTTATGTTGTGCATACGCCGGCTGGGCGGTTTTAAACCTTGGGGCAGTGCCGTCAGTGCCATAGAGATGGCGTTGTGGGACATCGCCGGCAAGGCGGCGGGGCTGCCGGCGTACAAATTGCTCGGCGGCAAAATTCGCGACCGGGTGAGGGTGTATATGACGGGTTCGCCGGTGCCGGCGACGGGGAGCACGCCCGAGGCCTACGCCGCCAGCGTGAAAGCGGTGAAAGACATGGAAGATGGTTACACCATCGTCAAACACGGCATCGCGTTCCACAGCCCCATGCCGTTCGACGTGCCCAATTATTTCTACGGCGAGGCGAGCAGCCGTCCCGTACACCCCAATTCGGGGTTGCTGACGGAGCGCGGCTTTAAACACATGATTGCCTGTGTTGAGGCGATGAAGGAGGCGCTGGGCGATGAGATGGGTCTGGCACTGGATTGCGGCCCGGGCATGACGGTGATCGACGCTATTCGCCTGGCCCAGGCGGTGGAGCCGCACAACATCATGTGGCTGGAGGACACGCTCACCGGCGACTACACGCCGTACGTGCTGGCGGACATGTACCGCGAGGTGACGCGGAGCACCTCGACGCCCATACACACGGGCGAGCAGATCTACTTGCGGCAACATTTTAAGGATTTGTTTGAGAAGCAGGCTGTAAATATCGTCGGCCCCGACCCGGCCGACGTGGGCGGCATTGCCGAGTTGAAGTGGGTGGCGGAATACGCCCAATTGCACGGCATTCTCATTGCGCCCCACGGCGTCATCGATGGCCTCATTGGGCTGGCCGCCCACGTGCAGGTGGCGGCGACGCTGCCGCAGAATTACATCGCCCTCGAATGCCCCAGGGCGAGCACCGAGTGGTGGCCCGACATTGTCGAAGGCTTGCCCGACCCGGTGGTCAAAGACGGCTTTATCGAGGTGTGGGACGCGCCGGGGTTGGGGATCAATTTTATCGAGGAAGAGGCGAAACGCTACTTGCCCGAGGGCGACGAAGATTTTTTCGATTGAGGATACCTAGACCTGCGGCAGGCAGTTTACCTGTCTTCGCGTTCAATATTTTAGGGATTTTTCTGCCTAATAAAAATTAGCGTGATATGCGGTGTGGCTAATGGGCTCAGTCCTGTAGCCACACACACCATGTTATGTGTAGTTGCCAACTTACACATTCCTGGTAGCGCATATTACCTGAAATGTTATCCGAGGTAGAAACTTGGCCCTTTCAAAAAAGGCAAGGCATTCGAGCTTCGTGCGTGAGTCTCAAGATCGTTGGCTAGCCCGACGCTTTTGAATTTCCTATACTTTTCTCGCGATATAGATTGCCAAAGGTAATCAGGGACTCGGTTGCGCCGCCGCGTGCTCTGGTCGACGTATATTGGGTCCCGCTTTGGTGTTGACGAAGCGCCGCTCGCGATTGGGGTTGCGCCAGCTGCGCACGCCGTGCGTCGTCGTGCCCGTGTACATGATCACTGTCCCGGCAACCCCCTGCATATGCTTGACCTGCGGCAGGTCGCAGCTGGTTTGCTTCGGGCGCGGCAGCGGCAGCCGCGCTTTGTGGCTTCCGGGGACTAACATCAGTCCGCCGTCGCCCGTCGCCGTCTCGACGTCTTGGAGCAGCCAGCCGATGTTCACCTGCTCC
>CAXGRO010000443.1:0-5219 GCA_964012055.1 uncultured bacterium | reverse complement strand
CACAAAACAAGATAGGGGAGGGATCGCCATTCCTAAAAAAAGTCACACATCACGTTATCTCTTTAATTTTATACCCCACCACTAACCTTGTATCCTCGCACCAACTTTACACCTATTACCCACCACCACATAGCTGCCGCTTCCATAACAAAGCCGCACAACAATGCCGCAATCCCCCGCGTCGCACCGTGTATATCAACAATTTGTAACCCCCATAGAGCTAATGCAATGACGCCAATGCGCAACGGCGCACTAGGCGCCAGAGCAGCCGTTCGACGCTCGACCAGAGCAACCCCATTGCTATAAGCTCGTAGACTAACTACAAAGGGAAAGAAAGCAAGTAAAATGGCCGGACTCTTGCACAGCGAGGCCAGATGGCCATCGAGGCCTATCAACTGACCCAATAAAAAATCTCGCAGCGGCGTCCAGAACAGCAGTACGGCGACCAAAAAAGCGATAATTGAGCTAACACCCATAAACCGGCGAATATAATAGAGACTATCCTGTACATCCTTAAAAGCGGCTGGCAAGCTCCTCATTTCATTAATCCAGGCATAAGGCAACATGCCCAATGGGTAGAGCACGGCCAATATCGCCAGAGCTTCTGTAGCATCGCTACCGCGCGAGATAAAGAGGTTTATCAGCGGCCTACTTAACCCCTGGATAGCCAGCACCAAACCCAGCGGCCAGAAGAATCGCAAAATCTGGCCATAGGTAAGCGCCTCGCCCTCTTCGGGCAATTGCAGGTGCACATATCGCCGGTAACCCCATAGCAGGATAGCAAAGTTGACAGTAAAACCAATATATAAAACAGCTAATGGCAATCGAATGGGCCCCTGGCACACCATTTCGGTCGGCAGCAATACAAAAACGGCTGCAATACTGGCCCCAATGCTTAATATAGTCGCATAACTAACCAGGTCTGTTCGCCTCACCCTCAGGAGCAATCCAGAGTAGAAACGCATCAAGCCTTCCAATATGGGCAGCGGCGCTACCCATAGGAGAGCGACCATGACGGTCTTAGATAACCCAACCTCTACCTCGTGCATATCACCAATGACCCAATGGCCCAATGGAGTTGCGCCTAGAGCCACCAGTAACAGACTGAAAGGGAGCGCAAATAAAACGGCAAAACGCTGGAGCTTGCGGCGCGCCTGCTGACTATCGGCAAGCACCAGCCCCAATTGACGGCCCTGCCACACCGGACTGCCCAGAAAATCTTTAATTCCCCATGCCAAACCAAAAGCGGCCAGAGTGTGGGTAGCCTGGGGCATGCGCGCCATCCCACCGTTGAGAAATTGATGCCCCAACTCCACCACAATGGCCGTGACCATCAGGGGAAATATAAAGCGGATAAACTGAGGGTATACCATCTAAACCCAATCGGCCCAACCTACATGCACACCACTATCCCACAGAAAATCAATAACAAGCTTTACCCTGAAACTCAATTAAACCTGGGGCATACTTTCGAGAAACATAGATACTCCCATGTCGGCGTACTTCTGATAGTTTTCGCGCGTGCCAATGCGAAAACTCACTTTAACATCGGTGCCCTCGAGCGCCCCAACGACAAATTTCACACAATCGTCCACCGAACCTAAGCCCGTATCTGCGTGCTGTTCTAGATTAAACTCCAAATCCGACGGACCAAATGAAAAACAATCGACCCCATCTTGCGCCAGGCTCGAAACGTGCAATGCCGCCCAGGCCGATTCAATTTGGAGCCAGAGCACCCCATAACTATTCCACCAATCTGCATAAGCGCGCAAATCTGCAAAATCCCCCACACGTAGCCGTGCCCCGCCTCCCCAACTGCGCCGTCCCAGCGGCGGGTAGTAAAAATTTTCAACCGCCTCGGCAGCCGTTTCGTGCGATTCCACCAGCGGCACTTCAATTCCAGAGGGCCCCATGTCTAGATAGTGTCCTATTAAATAGGCTTGGCGCGGATGCATAGGCCTAAAGCGGACCGGCAGGCCAAATTCAGTGGCCAATTGGCAAAACGACACCAAACGGTCGTCGCTGTAGGGCGAATGCTGCCCATCGGTAAATACAAAATCATAGTTATTTGTTTCAACTGCTTTCTTAAATACATCTTTTTCTACGGTCATGGGACAGGAAAAACCAAAAAGGTGATCGCCCGCTTTCATTCGTTCTTTAAACGTTTTCTCAGCCATCTTTGCCTCTCAATCTATTGAGTGTTGAGTAAATTGGAATTAGCTAGAAGTTAATCTATAACTCTATAAATGCGTGCGGTCTAACCACAAACGCACATAGTGTCTGCGCCGGTCCACCTCCTCGTGATCTGCAAAAGCCGTTCTATTGTGCAATATCCAGTGATTGTTGGTAAAAAGCATTTGCCCGGGTTTAAGACTAAACTCAACATGGTATTCGGGTTGGGAAACTAACCGCTCAATTTCCAACAAAGCCCGTGCCCGTTCACCATCCAACTCTTCACCGGCTTCAGCTTGCCCCACCTGGATATAATAGTGCATATAGCGCATGGTCAACTCGGCCCCATTCCAGCTATACACTGGAAAATGAGAATAAGGCAATTCTCCTGCGCCATATTGTCCCCGGCGGTCAAAACAGAAGGGGCGATAAAGTGCCGCCAGACACCCTTCACCCTGAAAAAGCAAATTATTGTGCAGCGCATACGCACTCACGAGCTGGCTCTGCCCTCCGCTTTTTGCCCCATTGATACAAAGCAAGCCAACATAGTCAGGCATTTCACGGTTAAAGGCACAATCTGTGTGAAACGTGCTCTCGGCGTTGGTCACAGAAAAACGAGCTCCCTGTTGCACATTCTGCCCCGTATCGCGCACATCGTATAACAACGCCCCTTGTATATTCTGTGCAACTGGCTGGCCCAGCCCCTGCCCCACTAACCAGTACATGGCCTGAGCCTGCAACAAACTGCATGATTCAACGGCAATTCGGTCTATTATAACAAATCCCCTCCCCGTATCTAACTGTTCCCTAACCTCTTTAAGGTATTCGGCAAAAATCCAACGAAGGTCATTCGGTACTATCCATTCTACAAGCTTAGCACCGCTCGATTCCACCTCGCTGGCAAAGCTTGTACAGGCTGCCCTAAACTCAGCCGAAAGCTCTACATGCCACTGCTCTGTGGCGTCGACACTTATAGCATTCCAGCCGCGTTGATCTTCTATTGCCGTGGTCAACATGAGTTCATTTATCTCCCTGCGCTGGCTTAGTATAATCCATAGGGCGCAAAGTGCCAACATTTGAATTCTGCGCCCCCTCACCAAAGCGCAACTTCGCAGTCACGGTCTTGCCCTTTCTCGCGCAACCATATAATTTCCAGAAAAATACAATCCCGCGCTTATGCATCGAACACTTTTTATTATTGCTATATTTATCAATACTGTGGACACTTTTTCGATTTTGAGCGGATTTTTGTAAGGTTGAAATTCGTAAGTGATTATTTGTCAACAAGTTATAAATTTCAATATATATTCACCTAAGTCGCTATTTATCAATAACTTACAAAAAGTGTCCATAGTATTGTTTATAGCACCCTTTCTCTTTGCACCTTTTTCTTATGCAAGAGAAAACTCTCCGGCGCCTATTATCCAACAGATATCAATTGAGGGGAATAGCCGGACGCTCCCAGAAATCATCCAGCGCGAACTACTCTTTTCCATTGGCGATACGCTCAATCCCCAACTTTTAGCAGAGAGCGAACGCCTGCTCCGCCGCCTGCTCTTTTTGGGCAATGTATCAATTACAGCTGTTGAAAAAAGCGATTCTACTTGGGTAAACGTAGCAGTGCAAGACCTGTATTCACGGGCCCTATCGCCGCTTTTTTCTGGCGAACCGGGAGAATTTAGTTACGGTTTAATTGGATTAGATTACAATTTCATGGGCCGGGGTCAAACTGCTCGTCTGGCCTTTGAGCACCGGGCCATCAGTGGCAATCAATTTTCCGTGCTCTATCAAGTTCCCCGCCTATCCAACTCAAATCGCGATTTAACTACCAGTGTGACAATTGGCAGCGAAGGGCATAACGCCCAAGTATCCCTTTCGCGTCCCTTCCGCTCGCTTGCCGACAAGCGGGCGTATGGATTGTCCACTTTCACCCAGCAATCTGTCCAAAGACTTTACAGCGAACAAATCTTGACCGAGCGCTATACCGATGAACTAAATGGTTTTAACGCCTGGGCGACCTATTCATTCGGTAAAGCGGTCAAATGGCGTCCCGGGGTACGCCTGGCGGTCTCTGACCGGCGCTTTACGCCAACCCGCGATTTTACCTATGCCCCAATGGACCGCCGGCGCGTCTTGCCCAACATAGGTTTGACTATTTGGCATCCGCAATACGAAAAAACGCGCTTTCTTAGAGCCCTGGGGCAAACCGAAGATGTGCAAATTGGCAGTTGGCTGACTACTCGCCTGGGACTGGCACATACATCCCTAGGCTCAGATCGCAATTTTGTTTTTTACAGCGCCCAAGTTTCACCACGTTTAAAACTGCACTCGAATAACTACCTGTTCATGACCGCCTTCGTCAGCGGGCGTCAAATCGACAGCCATGTTGAGAACCTGTACACCCTATTGCAATTTCAGGTCCTTAGCCGCGTGCGTATCATTCACAGCCTGTCAATGCTTTTTAGGTGGGATGCCATTCACAATTTTGAAGACTCCACACAACTCCTGCTCGGTCTCAACAGTGGCTTGCGCGGTTATGCACCTCGACGTTTTGATGGTACACGTCGATTTCTTTTTAACTTTGAAGTGCGACCAACATTTTATCAACACCCATTCTATATTTTGGCCGGGGCCCTCTTTATAGATGGCGGATCAGCCTGGACGCCGCCCGACACATCGCCAAACTTAAAATTGAGCACCGGCCTGGGTGGCCGTTTGGGATTGCCTAGGATTTACAATACACCCGTTATGCGCCTTGACCTGGCCTATGCCCTTGAAGATAAGGTCTTGCAGATTTCGTTTGGCATAGGTCATTTTTTCTGACATAAAAAAACGGCCCTGATAAAAGGCCGTTGGAATTCAATAGATCTTTCAATTTGTTTCAAGATTCGGTTTCAGCGCCCGCCCCCATCATGCGCATGGCTACCAGTGCTTTAAATTCTTCAATCCAGCGCTTTGTTTCGCTTACTTGTTGGGCCAATTTTTTATTTACCTGCTTAATTTCTCTCTCTTGCATTTCCATTGCAATCAATACGCCCTCGGCTTTT
>CAXGRO010000442.1:0-5228 GCA_964012055.1 uncultured bacterium | reverse complement strand
TTCGCCCTCACCGGCAAGGCCACCCGCCATGGCCAACCCCTGGCCGGCCAGAACCAGGACCTGGGGCCCGAGTTTGCCGACGTGGGCATTGTGCTGCACCTCAAACCCACCGACGGCCGGCCCCGCGCCATCACCTTCACTTTTGCCGGGCAGTTGGGGTATATGGGTATGAACGAACACGGCGTCGCCCACTTTGCCAACGGCCTGGGCGATTGCCAGTGGCGCCTCGCCCTGCCCCACTACCCGCTCAAGCGCACCCTCTTTGAACAAGAAACCGTGGAGCAGTGCCTGGAGGTTGTCGACGCACATCGCCTGTGCTCCGCCGGCAATATGGTCTTCTGCGACGGCCGTGGCCACATTGCCGACGTCGAGATCCGCCCCGAGGGCACCGCCTTATATCCAGACGAAGACCCCGACCGACGCCTGCACACCAACCACTACGTCACCCCCGAATTTGCCCCGCACGAAACCTTTGAATTTGCCGACTCCTGCCCTCGCCTCGAACGCCTGCGCACCCTGGTTGAACAAAATTGGGGCGCCATCGACGTCGACACCATGAAAGCCGTGCTGGCCGACCACCAGGGCGACCCGGGCGCCATCTGCCGCCACGGCGCTAAAAACATATACTCTATCGCCGGCTATATCGCCGACCCGGCCAACAGGCTCTTGCACGTGCGCCGCGGCCTGGGTTGCACCGGCACCTGGCAGGCCTACGAGGTTTAGCTGTTCTGCGCCTTCTCGCCCTTCCACTCCTGTTCTGCGCCTTCTCGCCCATCTCCGCCGACCCTGGCCCGGGCGATGTCTTTCGCGAATACCTCTGGAAAGGCCCCTGGGAAAATGCCAGCGGCTGGCAGCGCGTCACCGACCCCCAGGCGGCGGCCGAAGGTGGCCACGCCGGCACCAGCGCCAAACGCCTGCGCCTCAACGACCACGACTGGATTGCCGTACCCGAGCCGGCCGCAAACCCGTCGACGATCCGCAGTGCTACCAGTAATTCACCTACCCCTCTGTCCCCGTGCCTTTGGAACAATTATCAGAGGGCGAAAACGTCTTTGAATTCACTTCCGGCCCCCAAACCTGCTTTAACTTCGGCTGGGGCCAGTGGGGCGTTTACGGCGTCACCTTCCGCATTTACTACGACCCAAACCGCCCCCACCCCCGGCAGCGCCATCGGCGACTCCCTCCACCTGGAGGCCACCGACTCCAGCCCCAACGGCGCCATTGAACAGGTCGACTTCATCGGCCACTACGACGACTTCGACTACGAGGGCAACGGCGTCTATCGCCAGTGGCACTACCGCTACCGCTACGGCGCTATAAAAGACCACCTAGGTACCGCCACCGCACCGCCCTACGCCGCCACCTGGCACACCACCTGGGTCCCCGACCAGAACACCCCCATCCGCCTCATGGCGCGCATCAAAGACGAGAGCAGCCTGTTCTACATGACCGAAAGCGTCGACGGCCTCTCCCTGGAGCGCCCCCACCGCTCCGTAAAACTGTACAAACCTTTTAACGTACCCAGCCGTTGGCAAACCCGCGCCGGCCGCACCGACAAATCCAAAGTCTTCGTCAGCGAAGACCTGAGAAGCCGTCTTAAAAAGGTCCAATTTTGTAGAAAGAGGACCTTTTTAAGACGGCTTCTTAGCAAAAAAAGAGGCGGAAGCGAAGGAAAAATAAAGGGCGACCTATCGCACATCGCCCGGCCGAGCCGCACCTTCTTGTCTCCCTCCGCATACACCACCCAATGCCTAGCCGTACGCCCCTTTCGGGTGCTTGCCAAAAAGCCGCAACAGGCGCTCGTCGGCCCCGTCGAGAACGTGGTCGGGCACGCGGTAATTGAGGAAGGGATAAAAGCGCTGCGCTATGCGCCGGTCGCCGTAGGCAAATTGGTAGAGGCAGCGCCGTCGCTCAGAAGTGTTGGGCGCGCCGCGGTGCCAGATCTGGCTGTGCTGCAGGTAGAGGTCGCCCGCCCGGCACAGGATGGAGACGGGCCCCTGCCCCTCAAAAGTCGGATCCTCCTGGGTGTCGGGCGCGCGACCGGCGTAGTGGCTGCGCGGCACCACCTGGGTCGGCCCGTATTCCACCGCGGGCACGTCGGTCAACATCATCTGAAAATTGACAATCATATTGGGCATTTTGACCCTGGGGTCGTGGCACGGAATTTCGTCCGGCAAGGGAAAATACACCCCGTCGTCCACGTGCCAACCCGAAATCGCCTGGCCCGGCGGATTGTACACCGCCCCGTCGGCAATGAGGTGGCAGTTGGGCCCCACCAACGCCTCGCCCAAACTGATCATGGGCTCGCGCACCAGCATGTCGCGAAAGATGCGTTCGCGCTCAAAGAGGCGAACAAACGACCAGTCCTCGCCGTGGTGCATCAGCCCCGCCGTCGGGTCGCAGCGCAGGCGCTCGATGCCGGCATGTAATTCGGCCACTTCTTCCGGCGTCAACACGCCCGGCAAATGCACCCAACCTTCGCGGTTAAATTCCTCGGCGACGGCGTCAATTCTCGTTTCTGAAAAATCTCCCGTCATAATCTCCTATCAACTCCCGTAGTAGTATCGGCCAAGTGGACTACCAACGCAGTTCCCTTCAAACCAGCCCCGGACGCCACCAAGCTCCCGTCAACCACACCGAATCCAATAACATGTCAATTCTATTCAACACTTTCAAGCCCCCCTTGACCAAGCGCTTCCAAGGGCCCTTTATAATGCCTGCTATTTACCACTCAAAAATCTATATACAAAGGAACCCCACCATGCAATTCCTGCGCAGCAAAGAAGGTTTTCCGTTCAGCTCGGCGGTTATACACAGCGGCAAAGTAATCGAAACCGTGCTCACCGGCCAACCGCCGGGCGAAACCACACCCGTGGCCGGCGGGCCGGCGGCCGAAATGCGCGAAATTTTCCGCCAACTCGACGAGATCCTCGCCGAAGCCGGGCTGACCAAAAAGAACCTGTGCTCGGCCCGCATTTACCTGCAGGACGTCAACCGCGACGTCGCCGAAATCAACGCCGTCTGGGCCGATTACCTGGGCGACCACCCGATAAACCGGCGCTGCTACGGCGTCGACCTGCAGGCCGGCATGCTGGTCGAAGCCGGTTTTGTCGCCGAAGTACCCGAATAAACCAACCAACCTGCGGAAAATGAGGTGAACGCCTTAGCCACCCAACTCTTCGACGAAATCTGCCGCATCCCCTGCATCAACTCCCACTCGCACTTGATGTCGGAGCCCGAGCGCCTGGCCGCAAACCCCGACATCCTCGAATTCTTCAGCCACGCCTACCCCGGCGCCGACCTGCGCTCCGCCGGCATGGCCGAAGAAGAAATAGAGGCGGCGCTCAAGCCGGGCAAAACCCTGGCCGAGCGCTGGCAGATCTTTGCCCCGCATTGGCAAGCCATCCAGCTCACCGGCTACTCGCAAGCCATCCTCGAAGGCGTCCGCGACCTGCTCGGCTTCGACGGGTTGAACCAAGACACCGTAGAACCGATCTCCGCCGAATTAAAGCGCCGCAATAAACCGGGCCTCTACCGCGACGTGCTGCAGGCGCAATCCAACATCAAAGTCTCGGTGGTTAACATGAACGACCTGGTCGAGGTCGACCGCCAGTTCTTCCTGGGATTGCCGCGCCTAAACCGCTTTAGCATGCTCAACTCCGCCTCCGACATTCAGGCCATCGAGCGCGACTACGACGTCAGCATCGCCAACCTCGACCAGCACGTCAAGGTCATCCAGCAGGTGTGCCAGAACTGGCAAGCGGCGACGGTGGCCGGCATCAAGCTGTCGCAGTCCTACCACCGCGCCATGGACTTTACCGCCCGCCACCAGGGCAACGCGGCGGCCGTTTTCGACGGCATGCTAAAAGGCGATTACACCGGTCTCAACTCGGAAGCCGGAAAACTGCTGGAAGACTACCTTGTCTTCGAGTGCTGCCGCGCCGCCGGCGCCGCCGGTCTCACCGTGCAATTCCACCAGGGCATGCGGGCGGGCAATTACGGCGGCATGGAGGGCTGCAGCCCTGCCGGCCTCACCGAGCTGATGCGCGCCTTTCCCGACACCCGCTTCGACCTCTCGCACGCCGGCTACCCCTACCTGCGCGAGGGCGCCGTGCTCGGCAAAACCTTTCCCAATTGTTTCCTCAATATGTCGTGGATTCATATCATCTCGCCCCAGGGCTCCCGACACGACCTCAAGGAATGGCTGCGCATGGTGCCCAGCAATAAAATCATCGCCTTTGGCGACGACCTCATGCACGCCGAGGTGGTCTACGGCCACCTCAAAATAGCACGCCAGAATTTTACCATTGTGCTGGCCGAACTGATCGAGGAAGGGCTGCTGAGCGAATCGGCCAGTCTCGACGTGGCGCGGGCCACCTTCCACAACACGCCGGCGGCCGTCTACGGGGTGAAGTTGTGAAGCAACCGCCACTATAGTGGTCAACTTGGTGGATCGGATTTACTCCCCTCGACGCAGCGCGGTCGGCAGTCCCTCTGTCCTTGAGACGAATCTGGTAAAGGAATACCCCACATGACCTCAACTCGCCCCCCCATCGACGACCCCCTGAACGCCTTTTGCACCGACACCGAGGCCTTTCTCGCCGGCGCCGCCAACGGGCCGCTCGCCGGTTTGCGCTTTGCCGCAAGGACATCTTTGACGTGGCCGGACACGTCACCGGCGGCGGCAACCCCGACTGGAAAGCGACTCACTCAACCGCCACACACACCGCCCGGGACGTGCAGGTCCTGGTCGACGCCGGGGCGACTCTGGTGGGCAAGCCCCACACCGACGAACTCACCCGCGGCCTTTTTGGCGAAAACGCTCACTACGGCACGCCGCTCAACCCGCGCGCCCCGGGCCGGGTACCCGGAGGCTCGTCGAGCGGCTCGGCCGCCGCCGTGGCGGGCAAACTGGTCGACTTTGCGCTGGGTTCAGACACCGGCGTTCGGTGCGCATACCCGCCAGCTTTTGCGGCCTCTACGGCCTGCGCCCGACCCACGGGTGCATCTCCCTCGACGGCGTTTTGATGCAGGCATCCAGTTACGACACCGTCGGTTTTTTTGCGCGCGACGCCGAACTCTTTGCGCGCGTCGGCCAGGTTTTTCTGCAAAACCCCATTCCCCCAACGCGGCCGTGCCACCTCGTCGTCGTCGAAGACGCCTTCGAACTAGCCGACGCCAGCGTCGCCGCGGCCCTGCAACCCTGGGTCGAGCGGATCACTTCTCTG
>CAXGRO010000441.1:0-5231 GCA_964012055.1 uncultured bacterium | reverse complement strand
CAAACCGCTCGTCTCCATAAACGGGAAATAGGTCGAGTGGTATAACGTACTCTGTAAACGGGCCTCCAGGTACTCGTCGTTGGCCCCGCCCATGCGCCCGCCGCTGCGCTCCTCGCACTTAAAAAGTTGCACCACCTCCATGCCCGCAATGGTCTCCTGCAGGTGGGCGTTAAAGCGGGCCAGGCGCGTGCGCGCCCGCCTAAAGGCGTGGTAGGTGCGCCGGTGCAGCCAGAATATGGTGGCCGTGGCCAGCGGCAACACCGCACAGGTGACCAGCCCCAGCCCTACATCCATATAAAAGATGTACCCCAGAATGGTGAGGATGGTAAACACGTCACTGCACAAGTTCACCGCCCCGCGCGTAAAAAATTCGTTGAGCGCCTCCACGTCGTTGGTAGTGCGCGTCATCAACTGACCCACGGGGGTGCGATCAAAAAAGCGCAGGGGCAGCCGCTGCAAATGCGCAAAGATGCGCAGCCGCACGTCGCGCATGGCCCACTGCCCCGCCATATGCGCTATATAACTTTGCGCGTAGCCGACGACAAATTGCGCCACCAGCAACGCCAGAAAAATCAGCACCACGCCGTTGAGGCCCGCCACATCGCCCACCACAATGTAATCGTCCACCGCCACTTTGGTCACATAGGGCCCGGCCTGCCTGAGCACCGCGGTCAGCAAAATCAGCGCAAAGCTCAGCGCCACCCAGCGCCAGTACGGCCGCAGAAAACTCGTGAGGCGTCCCAGCAACCTCAGGTCAAAGCGCTCTTCAATTAGATCTTCTTCTTGCATGCCGCGCTCAAAAATTGTCCAGCGAACTCGAAAGGTGTTGGCGCCGATACATGTCGGCGTAGATGCCGCCGCACTGCACCAGTGCCCGGTGGGTGCCCTGCTCGGCAATGCGCCCCTCGTCCAGCACCACAATGTGGTCGGCGTCTTTCACCGTGGAAATGCGGTGGGCGATCAAAATGGTGGTGCGCTGCGCCATCACCCGGCGCAAGCGCTTGAGGATTTCTTCTTCGGTGCGGGTGTCGACGCTGGCCAGGGCGTCGTCTAGAATGAGAATGCGGGGGCAGCGAATGACGGCGCGGGCCAGGGCGGCGCGCTGCTTTTGGCCGCCCGAAAGCGTCACCCCGCGCTCGCCCACCACCGTTTCCAACCCCTGCGGCAATTGTTCCAGGTCGGCGCTCAATTGCGCCACTTCCACCGCCTCTTCCACCGCCCCGCCGTCCGCCAACCCCAGGGTAATATTCTCACGCAGGGTGTCGGAAAAAAGAAAGGTGTCCTGCGGCACATAACCAATCAGGCCGCGCAATGTAGCCAGCGGCAAATCCTCCAGCGCCACGCCGTCGACCAGCACCTGCCCCTCGGCCGCCTGAATCAAACGCGGCACCAAACGCGCCAGGGTAGTCTTGCCGGCGCCCACCCGCCCCACCACCGCCAGGGTGGCGCCGGCCGGCACCTGCACGCTCACCTGCTCGAGCGCCGCCGCGCCGTTGTAGGCAAAACTTATATTGCGAAATTCAATCTCGCCGCCGCCGGCCGCAATTTGGCTGCCACCTTCGTCCGTTTGCGGCACCTCCCGCAAAATCGCCTCCAGACGCCCCATAGACGCCAGCGCCCGCTGGTACTCGTCGACGACGCGGGCCAATATCATCATCGGCCGACTGAGGCGAATCAGATAGGCGTTAAACGCCACAAAGGCGCCCAGCGTCAGCGTCCCCTCCAGCACCTGCCGCCCCCCCAGCCACAACACCAGCACCAGCGACAAACTGCTCAACAAAAAAGTAAAAGGGTGGAACAGGCTCATAAGGCGGATCAACCGCCGGTTGTCGCCCACATAGTCTTCGTTGTGGCGCGCAAAGCGCTCTATCTCTGCCGCCCCGCGCACATAGGCCTTTACCACCCGCACCCCCGCCAGATTCTCTTGCAGGTGCGCCGTCATTTCGCCAAACTGCTCCTGCACTCGGCGGTAGCCCCGGCGCGTGCGCTCGGCCACCAGCCGCAACGTGACCACCATGACCGGCATGGGCAAGAGGGCGTAGAGCGCCAATTGCCAGTCGATGCCGCACATCAACCCCAGGCTTAAGAAAAAACTGATCAGCCCGGTGAGGCACAGGCGCAAGCCATTGCCCAAAAAACGCTGGATCGCCTCCACATCGCTGCTGGCCCGCGCCATCAAATCGCCCACCCGCCGCTCTTGAAAAAACGCCAGCGGCAACACCAGCAAATGGCGAAAATAATCGCGCCGCAAATCGCGCTCAACGCGCCGCGAAACGCTGGCCAAATACCAGCGCATGCCCACCGACGCCGCCATAAAAATCACTGCCAGGCCAACAATGGCGGCGGCGTAAAAGGCAATGTCACGCCGGCTTTCCTCCGCGATATAAACCCATTCCATATCCCCCAATGCCCTCGCATCCACGGCGATCTTGGTAGAGTCAATCGCCCGCTGCAACACCAGCGGGATGGTGGCGTAAATGCCCTGCACCACCAAAAGCATTGCCAACCCCAGGCCGATGGCTGGTTTATACGGCTGTAGGTATCGAGAGAAAGGTTTGAGAAAATTTAACTGCATACCGCCCGGTCAATAGCACAGCAAACGCCCGAAATATCGTAGAAATACGATATTTCGGGCGTCTAAATAGCACACCCCACTTCATCCCCGCTTTTTAATTACAATCTGTTTTTAGTAAAATTAATTGCGCAACGCAGAAGACCAGGCCCAGGCGCCCACCTGATGCCCCGCCCATATCCTGTAAGATAATACAAATCGCCCCCACCTCATATTTGCCGTGCGCGAAATCGCACATATTTGTGCGATTTCGATAGAAAATACGCCCTACCTACACCGCCTTACACAATCCATAAACATATTATCTTTAATAGTTTACGAATAAAAATAAAAATCGGCACCATATTTGCTCCACATGTACTATAGCGAGCAAGTTGAACAATAAGTGCTCTTTTCGACATCGTTTAAGTGAAGGAAAGCAATGGAACCAACAATAGCAGACGATGCACCGGCTAGCACGCAAACACCCGACTCAGACACACCGAATAACCGCCTCGTCGTCGATCTCCTCCACGTGCGCGAAGTCCTCGACCTCGACCAGATCGACATCGTCAAAATACCGGATGCGCACTCCTACGCCAGCGGCACGGGCATGCTGCACGGCAAAGAAATTCCCATCGTCGACCTGGGTTTGCGTCTGCAATCGGCCTTTGGCAACCCCAAGCCGCGTCTGGTCGTATTAAAATTGGAGGGACACATCATGGGATTTGTGGTGGACGACGTTTCCGATGTACTGCTGCGCGGCGGCGAAGACGCCAACGCGCTGGAAAACTACGTTGCCGCGGTCATCACCGTCGACCCCCAAATATCCAACGCCCTGGATCTGCCCGCGCCGCCTACAGACCCCAATTAAACGCGGCGCGCCCAACCACCCAATGCGCTCGTAAATTCACACCCCCGCCGGCAAGAATTCGCCGGCCCGCTCGTCCTGCCACTGCAATTGCAAGTCCGTCGTCTCGTGCCGCTTAAACGAGCGCCGCACCGCGGCGATGGGCGTGCCGCACACCTCAATGCGCTCCAGGTCGGCCGTGCCGTAGCCCAGCGTGTCGGCGTAGTGCAACAACCCCAATTCCATCGGCTCAAACCCCATGCCCGCCGCCGTCACCGCGTCGGCGGCAAAAACGTCGGCGCTGGCCACGGCCACGCCCCAATCCACCGCCTCGGTGCCCAGCGGCCCGTTGCCCTCCAGCCCCACCGTGCCGTCTATCACCGCAAT
The DNA here is from genome assembly GCA_964012055.1 of uncultured bacterium. Classification (GTDB taxonomy): domain Bacteria; phylum Latescibacterota; class UBA2968; order UBA8231; family UBA8231; genus CAXGRO01. Next base: position 1,443 of record CAXGRO010000441.1, on the reverse strand, counting down.
GTCGGGGCGCAGATACTGCGACAGGCGAATGAGGTTGACGTTTAAGCGCTGCGCCTCGTTGGGCAGGGTGCGCTCGGCGTGGCTGCAGCAGCCGTGCATTTTGATGCGGTCGTCTTTGCACAGGGTGCCCATAATCATGTTTTTCTGGGCCAGGGTGACGCAGCACACGTCGTGCGTTTTGGCCACCGCCACCGAAATGGTGCAGGGACACTCCAGCACCGTCTTGGGCATGCGCACCACAGTCTCGCGGCGCTCGGCGTCAAAAACCGTGGTTTCTTCCCAGCGCTCTTCCCGGTTGAGATCTACCAGTTGAATGGGTACTTCGTATTCTTCTTTGAGAGCGTGGTAACCAAAATTCTCAAACGCCGCGCCCGAGCAATCTCCATTGCCGCCCTCGGCGATGAGTATTTCTTGCGGCGGTTTGGGCGTCGACATTAAGAAGTCGATAGTGCCGCGAATGGCGTCCACGTGGGTGCTGGCCAATTGATTCTCGGCCGAGAGGAAATTGGGCTTGATTAAAACCTGCGCTTGCAGCTTTGCCTCCACGTCCCGGCGCACCAAGTCGAGCGCCTTAAAAACGTTGTCGCGGCGATTGCCGTTACGAGCCAATCCCACCCGGGTCTTTTCTTGTTCCATGAAATACTCCTTGAGAATAAGGTCGAAGGCATCGGGCAAAAGATACCGAAAATCCGGGCGCCCGGGCAAGCAAATCTAAAACTTGCAATTGAGACACTATTATATAATTTACTGTTATAACAGGATGCGGTTGCGCACCTGCCTGCAACTATACATTAACGGTCCTCTCTATGCGCAAACAAATTCCCTACCTCGCCCTGATCTTCGCCCTGCTCGCCGACCCGGCCGCAGCCCAAACGTCCGTCGCCTTTAGCGAAGACTGGGAGGGCGACTGGAGCACCCGCTGGCAAATCGACGCCGACACCTGGGAAGTGGGCACCCCCGCCAGCGGCCCGGCCAAAGCCTACGCCGGCAGTCAGGTGGCGGCCACCTGGCTCAAGGGCAACTACAGCGAGGGCGTCGCCACCCGCCTCATCAGCCCCCCCGTCGACCTGCCCGCCGCCGACCAGCTACCGCGGCTGCGCTTCTGGCATTGGTACAGCTTCTCCAACCGCGACACCGCCCGCGTGCAAATCAAAATCGACGACGGCCAATGGCAAAACCTGCCGCCCACCTTTGCCGGCACCAGCAGCAACGCCTGGTCGCGACCCGCTATCGACCTCACCCCCTTTGCCGGCAACACCGTGCAATTCGCTTTTTATTTTACTTCGCAACAGCAGGGCGGCCGCGCCGACGTCAGCAGCGGCTGGTACCTGGACGATTTGGCCGTCGTCGCCGGCCCCCTCGCCTTCAACGCCCCCGAAGACTGGAAAAACGGCCTGGGCGACTGGCACGTCGACCAGGGCACCTGGGAAATCGGCGGCCAAC
>CAXGRO010000440.1:0-5234 GCA_964012055.1 uncultured bacterium | reverse complement strand
AGAGGAAGTCGCTGATCTTGTCGCCTTTGACCGGATCGCGGTCGAAGTTGTAGCCGGGCGCAAGCTGCGAGTGGAGCCGCACCAGCCCCCCCAGGCTGAGGCGCTCGTCGAGCTTGTACTCGACGATGGAATTGATCGACAGATAGTCGTCGTGCTTGCGCACCGGAAGGCCTTTGGTCTTGAACAGACCATACTTGACTTCTGTGGCGTTGATCCAGCGGAATTTGCCCTTGGCATAGACCGCCGTGGGGTTAAAATCGCCGGTGGTTCCCCACGACGACTCGCCGCCGCCGGCCCAATTGGACAGCGCCATCTGTTGTATCTGCAGCGAATTCTCGCTGGCAAACGTCCATCTCGGCGGATCGTCTTCGGCGGCCAGGGCCGCAGCAGTGCTCAGAACGAGTAAAACAATGCACAGTGAAAGCATGTGTGTCTCCTTTCCGGAATTAAATTTAACCAGCGCCTCACAGTTCGCCTATCTCAGCCCCGGGTCGGTCGAACTCGACCTCACCGTAGTTCAATTTAATCACGCGATCGGCGATGTCGAAATAGCGGTTGTCGTGCGTCACCGCGATAATGGTCTTGCCGCGCGCTTTCAGATCGGCCAGCAATTCCTCGTAAAAGTAGCGGCGAAAATCGGGGTCTTGCTCGGCGGCCCACTCATCGAAGACGTAGATCGGCCGGTCCTCCAGCAGCGTCACCAAGAGCGCCAGTCGCTTGCGCTGCCCGGTGGACAGCTCGATGTTGGTGAACGCCCCGTCCTCGTACCTCAGCTTGTCCTCCAACCCCAGTTGCGCCAGCAATTGGGAAACGGCCTCCTCGTCGATGTGGCGCAGGCCGTAGAGCTTCTGGAAGAGGTGAAAATCGGCGAAGATAACCGAAAACAATTCCCTGTAATCAGATCCGTTTTCCAGCGTTACCGCCCGGCCGTCAAGGCGCACCTGGCCCCGCTCCGGAAAATAGAGCGCCGTCAGCAATTTGAGCAAGGTCGATTTGCCGCTGCCGTTGCCGCCGATGAAGAAGACGAATTCGCCGCGGCCGATCTCCAGCGACAGCGGCCCGACGGAGAAGAGCTGGTTGCCGCCTTCGTCGCGATAGAAAAACTCCACCGCGTCGAAGGCAATGTGCTCGAAGTCGAGCTGCGGGTGCGCGCTGCGGCGCCGCTCCTGCTCGGGCCGGTGCTGATCCAACTGCTGCTCCAATTCGTAGATATTCTCTGCGGCGACATTGGCCTGCGATATGGCCGGCAGCGCCGAAACCACGGTCGATAGCGGGCCAATGATGAAGAGGATGGAAGTGGCCACCTCGGTGACTACTTGGGAGTAGGTGGGCACCAGGCGCGGCAACACAAAGACGATGGCCCCCAGCAAAATGTAGAAGAAGCACTGGGAGAAAATGTAATTGGCGTCGTACAGCCTGGAGGCCTTTTGATTCAACTCTTTCAGCTGCGCCGCGATCTGATCGTTGTCGTCGAGCAGGTCGGCACCGCGCTGCTCGCTGAGCTTGACCTCCTTGAAGCCGTCCAGCAGATCGGTGACCGAGTCGAAGTACTCCACCTCTTTCTGCGTCGCCTGGCGCGTGTAGGAGACCACTTGCTGGCGCGTGGTCAGGTAGATGAAGATGCCCCCGGAGACCAGTATCACGGTGATGAGAAATGCGTGGGTCGACAGCAGGGCGATGTAGAGCAGGGCGAAGACCACCATGACGGCCGCCTGCAAGCTGGCCGTCAGCTGCCGCTGAAACTGCGAAATGGTCGTCGTCTCCTGGGTGAGGCGGTTGTAGACGGTGGATTCTCCTATGGCCTCCAGCACGTCTAGCTCGGTATTGCGTATCTTGCGCGCCAAGCGCTGGCGGATGTGCCGCACGACATTTTCGAAAATCTCCGTCATGCGGTTAAAGGTGAAGCGCAGACAGTAGACGTAGAGGAAGATGGCCACGACGAACATCAACAGATAGCGCAAACTGGCACCCTCGTCGCCAATTTGTTGCGACGCGACGTTGATAATGGCCAATACGGAAGCGTTGGCGATGCCGGAAATGGAACTGGTGATGAGGATGTCGCGCTGCTGCCGGCCGGACTCCTTGCGCACTAAATCAATAATTTTCATTCAGACCACACTCTGACACCTGCGGGCGAAGCAGGATGACAAATGGCTTTCATAAGAAGCGTTCTTAAAATTCCCGGTGTGCCCACGCGCGAGCGAAAAGGCGGCTGGCAAGGCGTCTAAAACGCCTGCGGCTCCGGCTCCGATGATGACTACTTTTTGACTCATTCTCCCTCCCTGTTTCGGACTAAGTGGTCTTTCAATTAAGTTCGTTGATGTAAGACGTGACTTTTCCAGTCGAAAAAGTGCTGTGATAACTCAAGAGACTTGGTTGAAAAACTACTAAGCTCTACTTGGGTAATTTCTCTCTGCCTATGCCCCACACCCTTAGCAACCTTTCCTTGAAAGCTTCTCCAAGGCCATTTTCTAGTTTGTACGATAAATACACAAAACTAAAATACAAATCCGCAACTATTGCTGTGTTAAAAACTTCTACCATTTACGTAAATTTGGCCGGGAGTAGCTGAATTCGATATTCAATACAGCCACATTTTAGCCAAAGTTATATCGGAAAAAAACTCCTGTCAATTTTTTCATTTTGGGATTTTTGGCCCAACCCTTCAAAAGGTATATTTCCCGGTTGAGGTATAGCCGATAGATTGTTCCCATGACCACCGATACCTTTAACTCGCCTTTTAGAAGAAGAGAATATCGAGAATACAACCTATATCAACTCGCTCCATGTAAACAAACAGAAGATCATTACCATCACCGGCGAAACCGGTTCGGGGGTCAGTACGGTAGCGCGAAAGCTCGCCGAATCGATGGACTATCGCAGCTTCAGCACGGGCGGCCTGTTCCGCAACATCGCCAGGCAACGCAATATGACCGTCAAACAGCTCAACGACTACGCCAGATACAATAACATAATAGACCGGGAGATCGACACGCTCATCCGCCGGCTCGGCGAAGGCAGTGAGATCGTTTTGGATGCGCGGCTCGGCTACTACTGGATCCAGACAGTTTTCGCGTCTATCTGCAGGTGGACCCCGATATCGCGGCGCATCGGATTTACGCCGACATCAGCGAGGGCAAACGCTACGAAGAGGGAGCCACCACCATCGATCAGACCATCATCAGCCTGCAGAGACAGGCCGAGAACACCCACGAACGCTACTTCCACGATTACGGCATCGATATCAACAATACCAAGCCATTCGACCTCATCGTCAATACCGACGACAAGACACCCGAGCAAATCGTCACACTGATCAAAAACGCCTATAGGGATTGGCTGAACAACCGGCAATGACCCGGAGAAATCCCGCCTGCGGATTTTCGCCGAAATCATCCATACAAACGCGGCGGTGTGGGTGCCAGAATAAGCACCGCTGGATTCACAACACATTCTCCTGCCGAACGCGGTCGCTCCTTTGCGCCTGGATCAGTAGGATCACTCCCATGCGGCGAAGACTTCCTCGGCCAGGCCAAAGACGGTGGTCATGCCGGCGCCACCTACGCCGTTGACGATTTTGACTCCGGGCGTCGGGTCGGCGATAAACTCGGCCCGGGTAGGGTGTTTGGCGTAGACGCCGTGCCAGCGCTGGGCGATGTGCAGTTGGGGCGCGGCGAGGAAGGTCTGCAAATAGTCGAGGACTAGGCGGTCGATCTCGGGCTTGTCGAAGAGGTCGACGGTCCAGCCGTATTCGTGCGAGTCGCCAATGACCACCTCGCCCAGGCCGTTCTGCGAGGCCATCACGTGGATGCCCCAGCGGTCGAATTCGGGGCGCTCGGCGCTGACGCGCGCGGCGTAGGCGGCCAGGCTTGGGCATTCTTTGAAAGCGGCGTAGTGGCGCAAGGTGAGACCGGCGGCAAGCATGGGCCCCAGGCGCCAGCCGTCGGGCTGGGGCGCGGTGCGCATCATCTGCAATTTGCAGCGGGTGAGGCCGCTTTGGGCGAAAATTTTGGGGTAGAGCGATTCGAAGTCGGTGCCGCCGCAGACGAGAGCGCGTTCAACCGTCCAGGTTTCGGTAGGGGTGCGGATCTGGGGGAGGTCGATGCGGTGGACGGGCGTGGAGAAGCGCAGGGCGACGCCGTGGGCGCGTTCGAGATGGGCGGGCAGGGCGGGCGATGGCCTGGCGCGGGTCGACGCAGACCTCGCTCGGGCTCCACAGGCCGCCCCTGAGATTATCCGCTTGCACGGCCTGGCTGCGGGCGAGTACGCCCCGGGCGGCGAGCAGCTCGACGTCGTAGCCCAGACCGGGAGCGAGATCGGCAAATTCGCACAGGACGGCGAATTCGTCGTCGGCATAGGCCAAATGCAACGAGCGGGTGTGGGCGTGCCAGATATCGGCCCGGGGGGCGAGGTCGAGCCAGAGGTCGCGGGTGCGCAGGGCACGCTGGTGGATTTTGCCCGGCGCCTGGCCGATGGGCCAGATCATGCCGAAGTTGCGGACGGAGGCGCCTTGCGCCTGAGGGGTGCGCTCGAAGAGGACGACGCGGTGGCCGCGTTTGGCGGCGGCCAGGGCGTGGGCCAGGCCGACGATGCCGGCGCCAATGACGGCGATGTCTGCTTTGTTTTCGGGCATGTTATTCGAATAGTAAACGAGCCGCTAGACGCAGCCAGTCTGTTCTGTCAACATAATAAATGGCTCTTCCGCGATCCAGTTAACTTGACATAGAATTACAAAATCTATCATTCTCTATCTGCGCGATTGTGTGCAGTCAGAGCGAAAACTACAAATGAAATGGACGGCCACAGCCAAAAAGTCATAGAGCAAGTCAGCAAGACCACGCTCTTCCGCATGCCGACGAGAGAGAAGCAGCCGGCCGAGCTTTTCTATACGTTTAAATGGATGATTAAGGAGGAATATCATGGCTGAACGTCATGTATCCGATACCGAAGCTGCCTATTGGGCCGATATTCGAAGCCAATTTCTTTTGCAAGATGGCATCGCTTATCTCAACGGCGGTATTTTTGGGCCCTGTGCCCGCGTTGTCGTAGACCGCATTGCGGAGCTGTCCGAAATACTCAACGCAGATGTGGGTACACACATGGTGCAAACGCTGGGGCCGCTGAATGAGACTACAAGGGAAAAGCTCGCGGCGTTTGTGGGCGCCCATCCCAACCGGATCGCGCTAGTCCTCAACACCACCATGGGCATGAACCTGGTCGCCCAGGGTTTGACC
>CAXGRO010000439.1:0-5246 GCA_964012055.1 uncultured bacterium | reverse complement strand
GAAAACCACCAGCGTGTCTTCGGCCAGGCCCAATTCGTCGATGCGAGTGAGGATGCGCTGGATGGAGGCATCCATATAGGCGACGGCGCCGTCGTACTGGGCTTCGACGTATTTGTAGTCGGTGACGCCGGGCGGCATCCACTGGGCGAAGAAATCGCAGAAGGGTTTGAAGGCAAAAACTGGGTCCATCGAGCGGTTTTTGGGATCGAGTTCGTTGCCGCTGTAAAACATGCGCTCAAAGGGGCCGGGGGGCAGGTAGGGAGCGTGCGGGTCCATGTGGCGCAAAAATAAAAAGAAGGGTTTTTTAGAGCGCGACAGGCGATCCAACTCGGGGATGGTCACCTCGTTGAGCTTTTCGGCTTTGGGGCTGCGGCCTTCGGCCCAACTGCCCCAACCGGGGTAGTCGAGGTATTTGTCAAAACCGCGCGAACTGGCGTTGCCGGAAAAACCGACGCAGGTAGTATTGTAGCCCGCTTTGCGCAGTATTTCGGGCAGCGTTCTGATGTTTTTGGGCAGGCCTCCCTGGTGCCGGAGGGCGACGACTGTGGTGGAAAAACAATCGAGGCCGGTGAGCATATTGGCGTAGGCCGAAGTGGTGGGAATGTGGGCTGAAAAATTCTGTTCAAAGAGCACGCTTTGACTGGCCAGACGGTCGATATGGGGCGTGGTCAGGTGTTTGTAGCCGTAGCAGCTCATACGGTCGGCGCGCAGGCTGTCGACGCCAAAGAGGATGACATTGAGTTTTTTGCGCGGCATAGTGGTCCTTCTGATTTAGGATGGGATTGTCGCTTTTAAGGACAAGGATATGTACGCCCTTTTGGGCAACGCGTCAAGTGACAATTTGCCCTGTCCCAAGAGTGTATGTACTTTCAGCTCAGAGGCAAATACATGATAAAAAAATTATGGCATAGGGCGCTAGGTGTGAGTTTGGCGAGCACGATGCTCCTTGTTGCAGGATGTCGGGGAGAGCAAGGTGGGGCTGAGCAAAATATCGCAACCGAAGAGCGCGATGCCTCAACAGTGGTCGCCCAATCCCAGGGCGTAGATCTGGAGGCGTTGGCGCGCCAGTTTGAGGATGTGGGGGCGTCGGATTCGCTGCGCCTGCAGGCGGCGCAATCGCTGTTTAAGGCGGGCGCGGAATCACTGGCCGACTATTACGGCAAGCGCGATAACGACCGCCTGGTCCGCCAATTGATCGAAGAGCGCATCGAGTCGCGGGACGAAACGGTGTTGCCCTTGCTCGTCGAACTCTTTGAACGCGTCGAAGGCGAGGAACGGATTGATTTTGAAGTTTACCTGCTGCGCTTTGGGCGCAAAAGCGAGGGGCATTTACTGTCGTTGCTGCGCGCCCCAGACAGCGGTTTGGTGCTGCGCACTCTGGACGCGTTGGGCAAGATGCAGTCGGTGGCGGCCATCGATTCCATCATCGGTTGTTTGCAACGAGACGACGCGTGGATTCGCATGGGGGCGGCGCACGCACTGGGGGATATCGGCGACCGGCGGGGGGTGGCGCCGCTGGTGCAGACGTTACAAGATACGGCATATTCGGTGGTGAATGCCGCACTGGTGGGGCTGGGGCGCTTGCAGGCGGTGGAGGCGTACGACGAGATTGTGGCGCTGGCTAAAAGCGACAACGTCCACGTGCGCAAACACGCCGCTATTGCGCTGGGAGAGTTGGGCGATGTGCGCGCTGTGGAGGCGGTGCGCCGGTTGGCCCAGGAAGACGAGGATTCGGGGGTGCGCTTTATGGCCGGCAGGGTGTTAAAAAAATTGGAGGAGCAACCGTGATACATTGGCGCAGTGCGCTCTTGCTCTGGTGCGTATGGAGTTCCCTCTGGTGTGTAGCGTGCGGCGACGGCAAGAAGGGGATAGATCCGGATGCCAATGGGGGGGCAGGAGATCCGCCGGCTGATGTGATAGAGACCCCGGATGCGGGAGATCCGCCGGCAGGGACGGATGGGACGCCTGCAGTAGGAGATCCGCCGACAGGAAACGATGGAGCCTCCACAGATGGCGACCCGCCCGCCACCGTGGACCCATCCCAGACCGAGGAGCCGGAAACGCCGGCCATTGGTCCCAGGGATCCACCGTACGGCACAGAAGTATCCTATCCCAGCGGCATGCGCATTGAAGGATTGGTGCCCGATGCCGCCTTGACCAGCATGTACCCGGAGGCGGCGCGCAACCTCTTTGGCTCGAACCGGGACAAACACTACGCACAGGTGGGGCATTTTATCGAGATCGCCCAATTGACGCGGGAGCAGCGGCAGGATAAACTCGCCAACAATTTTAAGCTGGAAGAATACGTGCGCATACCCGAAGGCAATAAGGACGGCAAAATTTACATCGACGCCGAAATCGTGCAGCACACCCAGGATTTGCGCGACGCCTGGGGCCGGCCGCTCGTTCTGTCGTCGACTTACCGCAGTCCCGAATACAATAGGGCCATCGGCGGGGCGACTTTCAGCCGCCACATGTACGGGGACGCGGTGGATATTCGCGGCGATAATACCTCCAAGGCAATGGATCTGTACAACTTGGCGCGGGTGCTGGATGTGAACTTTATCGATTCTCCCCAGAATACCATCGAGGGCAGAAGTTCGCCCTGGCTCCACCTGGACGACCGCGGGTGGGAAATCAGATAGCGGGTAGCCATGGGCAAAATGATATTACATGTGGCGCTCTTCTTTCTTGTGGTTGCTTGGGGCGGCTTTGCCGGAGCCAGAACGCAGTTGTTAGATGGCCATTCCGTCGTCACTGCCCCGCGCTTTGCCGAGGGCGATGTGGACGGCGACGGAATAAATGAATTGGTGGCGGGGGGGCGCGTCGGCCGCTTTCGCGCTGTCACCGATCCATACGGGGTGCGCACGGCGCAAATCGAGGTCTACGTCGGCGACCAACTCCTTACAGGGCGGCGCGTCGTTTCGGAAAATCTGCACGTGGTCAACGATGTGGGTGTGGGCGACGTGGACGGGGACGGACGGGCGGAGATTATCGCCGTCGGTGATTTTCGCGTGTATGTGCTAGAATATGAGGCGTCGCAGCTCAATGTGCGCTATGTGGCGGTGCTGGCCGATGGGCGTTTTCGCAGGGTCCACAGCGCCGATGTGGACGGCGACGGTCGGGCAGAAGTGCTCATTGCCGAGCAAGTACCCGAAGCGGAAGGAGAAAATGCGGCGAGCGCAATTCGCGTTTTTGGCTTTGATGGAGGTTTGCAAGAATTGGCCGCTGTGGAAGTGGACGCCAATGTGGGCGATTTGTGCGCGGGCGATTTTGACGGCGATCACCGCCTAGAAATGGTGGTTGAACTGGGCGGGGAAGAGGTCGGCGGTCTGCTCGGCTTCTACGAATTTACCGGGGCGCAACCCCAGATGCTTTTTTCTCGCGAAATTGCCGCGGAGCCAACGCGGGTTCTAAACCTGTCGGCCCGGCGTTTTAACGCGGTCGATGTGCTGGGGGCGGGCGATGTGCGCGGGCAGGTGCGTTTGCTGCAATTGCGGGGGACGGATTTCGACTTGCTCGACCAGATGGAATTGCCGCGCGACAGCGGTTTTTTGCACGGCTTGCATTTGACCCGGCTGTTCGACCGGCGGGGTTTACAGATCATTTGCGCAACGGCGCCGCCGGGGGCCGAACGGGGCAATGTGTGGATGATCGATCGCATTGGATTTTAACGTCTGCAGCATGGCGGCCGGGGGATCAGACAATGGCGCTCAGTATCTCTTGATGCGGGCGCTGTTTGTGCGCCTGGTGGGTCTGGTGTACGGCATCGCTTTCCTGTCGTTATGGTTGCAGGTCGACGGCCTCATCGGCAGTCGGGGCATTTTGCCGGCGGCCGATTACCTGGCTAAGGCCGAGGCGCACTGGGGCAGCGAGGCCTATTGGCGTTTGCCGACGCTGGGCTGGTTGGGCGCCGGCGACGCGAGTCTGCACTTGCTTTGCGGTTTGGGGGTGGCAACGGCCTTAGGAGTGGTGGTCGGTCTGGCGCCGGCGGTTCTGCTCCTGCTGGCTTGGTTGTGTTATTTGTCGCTGGTAGGTATGGGGCAGGCCTTTTTCTCCTTTCAGTGGGATATTTTGCTGCTGGAGACGGGGTTTCTGGCCATTTTTTTTGCGCCGCTGCAAATGCGGCCGCGCCGGGTTTGGCCGTCACCGCCTTCGGCGCTGGTGCTGTGGCTGCTGCGCTGGTTGCTCTTCCGTTTGATGTTTTCCTCCGGCGTGGTCAAATTGCTGAGCCAGGATCCGTCCTGGAGCGAATTTACCGCGCTCAATTTCCACTACCAGACCCAACCTTTGCCGGCCTGGACCAGCTGGTATGCGCAGCAATTGCCCGAGTGGGTGCAAATGGCTTCGGTAGGGGCGATGTTTTTTGTTGAATTGGCGGTACCGTTTGCCGTATTTGCTCCGCGCCGGGTTCGTCTATGGGGATGTGGGGCGCTGGTGTTTTTGCAGTTGCTCATCGGGCTGACTGGCAATTACGGTTTTTTTAATTTGCTCACTGTGGTTTTGTGCCTGGTGCTGCTAGACGACAGGGCGCTGCGGCGCCTGCCGGGGGTGGGCCGATGGGTGGCGGTGGGGGAGGGGCGGGCGTGGCCGCGGTGGGGAATTGTGCCAGTGGCGCTGGTGGTGGTGCTCTTGAGCTGTATGCGCATGGGGTATACGACGCGCTGGCTGGTCGACTGGCCCGCGCCCCTGCGGCAGTTCCACTCCTGGATGCAGCCGTATTACCTGGCCAATAATTACGGTCTCTTTGCCGTGATGACGACGCAGCGGCCCGAGATTATTGTCGAAGGCAGCGAGGACGGGCAGGAGTGGCGGGCGTATGAATTTAAATGGAAGCCGGGGGAACTGGCCCGGGCACCCACTTTTGTACAGCCGCACATGCCGCGGCTCGATTGGCAAATGTGGTTTGCCGCTTTGCGCAATTACCAGAGTTATCCCTGGTATTCACATTTTATGTTGCGGCTGTTGCAAGGCGAGCCTGCGGTGCTGGATTTGCTCGGCGACAATCCCTTTCCCGATGGGCCGCCGCGCTATGTCCGGGCGCGACTCTACATTTATAATTTTACCAGCTGGGAGGAGCGCAATGCCACGAGCAGTTGGTGGCGGCGGGAAGAAAAGGGGCTGTATAGCCCGGTGCTTTCACTGCGCTAAAGGGTAGAGACAGAAGTCAAAAACTAAAGAATGTCAACATAATCAATGGTTCGGACAGATTTTGACAAAAAAGTGCCGCATTCCGAGGTTGGTAT
>CAXGRO010000438.1:0-5253 GCA_964012055.1 uncultured bacterium | reverse complement strand
GGGCCAAGGCGATCGCCGATCGGGTGGGCATCATGGTGGAGGGCAATCTGGTGCGGATTTTCAGCCAGGCCGAGTTGGACCAGGAGAATCTGGAGCAGATTTACGTCGAATACGTCTCCCAGCCCGTCGAGGAAGCCGCCTAAAAAGGACGCTCGATGTTTTTTTTGACCATAAAAAAAGAGATCGTGCACAACGTTCTCAGCTTTCGCTTTATTGTCACCTACGCGCTTCTGTTCTGCCTGGTGTTGCTGGCCATGTTTCTGATGACGCACGAGTACGACAAGCGCCTGCAGGAATACAATAGGGCCGTGGGCAAGGAGCGGGAGTGGATAGAAAAAATCGAGAACATGGAAGACCCCAACGAGCAATTTCGGGAATTGCAGCGGGCGTCTTTTGCCGGTAGCCGGCGGCCCCAGAATTTGAGCATCCTGGCCCGGGGGCTGGAAGGCAATTTACCCACCCAGGTGAATTCCGGTCGCTGGGGCTGGTTCGTTCAGACCCGCGAAGACCGTCTCAGCAGGAACATGCTTTTTGATATTTTTCAAACCCCCGATTTCGTCTACGTCATCAATATCGTCATGAGCCTGCTTGCCCTGCTCTTTGTCTTCGATTCGGTTTGTGGCGAAAAAGAGCAGGGTACGCTAAAATTGCTGCTGTCCAACTCGGTGCCGCGTGACATCGTGCTGGTCGGCAAGTGGATCGGCGGCTATCTGTCGGTGGTGGCGCCGTTTAGCGTCGCGGTTTTGGGCGGCTTTACCTACATCTACATCAGCGGCAATTTTGTGGGGACTGACGACGGTATTTCACGCTTCGCTTTGATCTATCTCGTCTCGCTCATCTACATATCCGCTTTTTTTACTCTGGGGTTGATGATCTCCACTTTGACCCACCGCACGTCGACGGCGCTGCTGGTGGCGCTGCTGGTGTGGATCTGTTGGATTTTGGTCGTGCCCAACCTGTCGCCAATTTTGGCGCGGCTTATTGCGCCGGTGCCCAGCCGGCAGGTGATCGACGGCGAGAAACAGGCCATTGATAGAGAAACCAATTTGCTCATTGAGGGAATTAACAAACGCAGGGTCTACGGCGACCAGGCCGAGATGGAGCGCCTCCGCAAAGAGGCCGACAAGCGCAAAAATAAGTTGGAGAAATTTTACCAGGACCGCATGCGCTCACAGGTGTCGTTGAGCCAGAATCTCGCCCGCGTTTCGCCCTCCGCCAGTTTTTTATTCGCCACCACGCGCCTGGCCGGCACCGGGCCCGTGCTCTACCGATTTTTTCGACAGGCGCAGGAGAAGTTTTCCGAGGCGGCGCAACAGTTCCAGCGCAGCATGTTTAATCGAGATCTGGTGGAGTGGTCGCCCCAGGGGCCCAAGGTGAAAGACCCCAATTGGTTTAAACCGGACGATTTGCCGCACTTTGAGATCTTTGAGGAGCGCATAGGCGACAGCTTTAACGAAGCGCTATTTGACATATTATTGTTGGTCATTTACAACGTCCTCTTTTTTATGCTCTCCTATACATTTTTCCTGCGCTACGACGCGACCTGAACTGCGGGGAATAGGGCTTATGCTGTCTCACATCATTCGCAAGGAATTGCTATACCAGCTCATGTCGCTGCGCTTTGCCATCGCCTGTGTCGTGTCTTTGGTGGTCCTCCTGCTCAGTTCCATCGTGCTGACGCGGGACTACAGGGAGGCCCTGTCGACGTTCAATATGAACACGGTCATCCACCGCAACGAGGTGACGCAGCGCAACGAGGTGCACAGCTTGTGGCAAGGTGTGACCGTGGACCGCCCGCTCAACGTCATGAACGTGCTGGTGCGCGGCGTCAACGCGGAATTGACGGAGAGCGTGAAGGTGCAGGCCGGCAACCGGATGGATTTTCCCGAAGTCTACGAGCAGAACCCGGTCGTGCCGCTGTTCCCGGCAGTAGATTTTGTTTTTATCGCGGGCATCATCATGAGCCTGCTGGCTCTTGCTTTCAGTTACGATGCCGTGTCCGGCGAGCGCGAGAGCGGCGTGCTCAAGGTGGTCATGTCGTACAGCGTGCCGCGCGACACCTTGCTGCTGGGTAAGTGGATCGGCGGCTACCTCGCCCTGATTGCCCCCTTTGTGATATCGTTTGTCGCCGGTCTGGTGGTCATGGCGCTTTTTCCGGAAGTGGAGATCGGCACAGATAATTTCCTGTCGATTTTTGCCCTCCTCGTCGCGGCCTTGCTCTATCTGGCGGCGATTTATTCTTTGGGCGTCTTCGTATCTTGCCGCACTGAAATTGCCTCTACTTCCATTACGGTACTTCTGTTGGTTTGGGTCGCCTTCATCTTGGCCATCCCCAATATGGCCCCCTATCTCACCGGTCAGTTGATCCCGACTCCCTCACGCCAGAGCGTGGATCGGGAGAAAATGGAGATACAGCAGGAGACCAATCGCCTGGTCCAGAAGATGGTGCAGAAAGAGCAAGAGCGCAGCGGCGAGGAAAATGTGTGGGCCAATGAGGGCTTTCAGGAGGAAATGAGGGCTTTCCACGAAGAGAGGCAGGCCGAGGCCCAGAAGGTCGAAGACAGTTTTATAGCCAAAATTAGAGATCAGACGCGCTGGTCAACGTATATAGCGCGCGTCTCCCCCCTTACCTCTTTTAATCTGGCGGCGCTGGATCTGGCCGCCGCCGGAGTTAATCAGGAAGTTCATTTTATCGACGCCCTGAAGGAGTACAGTTCGACCTGGTCGAGTTATTCCGAAGAAAAGAGCAAGGCCTGGCAGGAGTTTATGCAACAGCAGCAGCGGCAGGGCAGCGATGGGAGCATAAACGTAGTGGCTACTGCTGAGGATATGGCACAATTTAACAATATGGATTTCAGCGATTATCCGCGTTTTGTATTTGCCTATATGTCTTTTAAAGATCGCCTACAAAGTGTGTACAAAGATTTGCTCTTACTCGTGGTGTGGAACGTTTTGTTTTTTATGCTGGCCTATCTTTCTTTCCTGCGCTACGACGTTCGTTAAAATAGCCCTCCCCAATCTACTTCAACAAGCGCATTTCTGTCGGCTGTAAATATTGCGGCCGGGGGTGTATTTTATAACTTGGCTTGTCGTAAATCATAGCTTACATTAAAAGTTATCTCTTTATCAAGATCGCTTTTGTAGCGATATTAGACAACTTTAGGTATAAAAGTGATAAATCATGGCTAAAGCCGTGTCCGACGGGTTGGCCCGTCTGCAAAACCAAAGCCGCATTTCGTCCAATACTTGGCGCAAGTGGTGCAACTTGCTCGAATTGGATCCCTTTGACGCCGTCGAAGTGTGGGAAGAGATCTGCCATCCCATTATGATTGCTACGCGCAAAATGCCGGAGATTCCCTATATCCTGCAAATGCGCGCCAGTCGAATTGAGATGGATATTTTTGATTTCAAGGATGAAGTTACCAAAATACTGCAAGCTATTACGTTTCTTTACACCCTCAAGGATGAACGTTTATCCAAGGGGAAGCTCAAAAGCGCCATACTCAAATTTTACAAGAGAGTCGCGCAGCAAACACCGGCTGATACCCCTCCCGCACAATTTGCGCAAAATTTCATTTTTGATCTTTGCGCAGTGATGCTTTTGGCCAAAATCCTCAAAGGCGTCAACATCACCATGAGCAGTGTGCTCAAACCCGTAGTTGAAGGCCGAGGCAGTCTGGATCATTTGATCAAGTTGGGCCTCAAGTCCCTTGGCGATGTCGAATATGCTGATATAGTCAGCGAATTTCTCGACTTTGATCCAGAAGCTGCCAGAGCCGAGGCGAGAAGTATAGACGAGGATGACGAGGATGAGGACGAGGATGAGGACGAGGATGAGGACGAGGATGAGGATGAGGATGATGAGGACGAGGATGAGGATGACAGCGCTCTGCGATTGATGAAGTTTAAAACTGCTCTACATTCCATCTACGAAGCCGAAGCCGAAATTTCTGACGAAGCCGGTGAACTAACAGAAGAAGCCCAACTCCTATATATGCGATTAAAGGCCATTGCGGTCTTTAATCCCTTTCAGGTTTCGGTGCCCTCCATGGAAGAAGCGCAGGCCACTGCTCGCCGGATGGAAATTGCGCGAAGCCCGAATAAGCGGATAGACAGCCCATCTCTTAGTCTTTCGTCTGGTGGCGATGGGGGTGGCGGCGGCGGTGACGGTGGTGCGAGTATTGGAGGCGGTGGCGGGGCAAGTGCTGGCGGTGGAGGTGGAGATAGCCGCCCCACAGGCGCTGCGCGGGCCGCCCTAATCCACAAGAGCGAAACCGCTAGCGGCAAATCCGGTAGCGCCAAGTCGGCGGCAACGGCTGGGGCGGCCGAAGAAAGTGCGGCGGTTGCTGCGGGAGCGACGGCTGCCGCCGCCGGTGGACCGGCGGATCATAGCAACGATGAATTCGTACAGGTAGAACCGGAAGATGTCATCGAAGTCGCCGAAGTGAGCGCTGACGAATTTAGCGACAAAGTGCAACAGGTCGGTCAATTATTGTCCGCGATAGAACCAGCAGATCAGACTGTTGGGGCTTTGTTCCTGGAGCCGGCGGGTGACTTGCAAAATCTGCGTGTTTTCGCCCGCACCCTGGCCACTCAGGGAACGGGGGCTCACCAGGCCTATGAGGCTATAAAAGCCATCGCCCAGTACCAGGGCCTTAAAAAGCTCTTGCCGCCGGCCAGTATTACATCAGTCCAGGGGCGCAATTTTACCCTTGAAGTGAATACCTTCATTAACGCCGTCAGCCGCAGCACCCGGGCGCTGTCGCCCGACGCGCGGCCGCTGATGCCGCTGCCGCGCATTCTCAATAATGCAGCCGCCGCCCTGGTGCGTTTGGAGTCGCTGCGGATAAACTATGAATTCAGCCGCCACCACGCAGAGGAATACACGCGTGATACGGTGACGCGCTATTTTGAAGAAGCCCTGCAGACAGTTACTTACCAGGCCGATCAACAAGTGCTCGGCCCGGCGCGCCAAAAGGCCGACATGGACACGCATGCGATGTTACAACTCTTCGCGACACAGAAGTTGGTCGAACAAATTGTCGGCGACAGCCGCGAATACGCCAAGCAGTTACAGGCCGAAGGCCACACCGCATCGGTCGAGCAGGTCAAGGGGGCGATGGCCGGCAATCCGCTCAACTTTGAGGGCGCCCCAACGCCGGAGAAACCCCTGGGTCCCATTCCTCCCGACCTACTGGTGGCCAGTGAGTTGGGCGCTATATTCGACGAGGTGTACAAATACGTGCTCGGCCG
>CAXGRO010000437.1:0-5272 GCA_964012055.1 uncultured bacterium | reverse complement strand
ATTTCAACCTTACAAAAATCCGCTCAAAATCGAAAAAGTGCCCACAGTATTGATAGAGAAAGCTTGTGATAAATTGGATCAGTACTTCGACCGCATCGTCGACTGCGAAGTGGTACTGGATCAGGAGAAAAAGGGACACGCAGTGGAATTCGTCGTCAAAGTGCCGCACCAGACTTTGACTGCTTCGGCGCTGAACGACAACCTCTACAAGGCCGTCGACGAAGTGCAGGGAAAGATTGAGACGCAATTAAAGAAGTACCACGACAAATTGGTGGCGCATCGCTGAGAAGTCGGCATCAAAATCTATTGAGGTCAAAGGCTCGGTTCGCAAAAAACCGGGCCTTTTTTGTGCAGGGCGGTGGACAGGGTGGGGCATTTTAGTAATCTTTAACTGCGGGCGGTGGGTAAAGTGGGTATGATAGACGCGGTGCGAGAAACATACACTATACAGATGTCTCTATGATTGTTGGCGTCCCCAAAGAAACTTATGCGCAAGAGCGGCGCGTTGCCCTCATTCCCGACGTATTGTCCACCCTGGACAAGGCCGGCGTCGAAGTAGTGGTGGAAGCCGGGGCGGGCGCGGCGGCCGGCTACCCGGACGGAGAATACGAAGAGAAAGGGGCCGCCATTAAAACGCGGGCCGAACTTTTTGAGCGCGCCGATACCATACTCCAGGTGCGCACCTATGCCGCCAATGCAGAAGCCGGCGGCGCCGATCTGGAAGACTTGCGTCCGGGCCAGGCGGTCATTGGCATGGCCGATCCGCTGACTGCCTTAACAGAGATTGAGCAATTGGCCCAGCGCCGGACAACGCTTTTTGCCCTGGAGTTGATGCCGCGCATCACCCGGGCGCAGAGCATGGACATTCTCTCCTCCATGGCCACGGTGGCCGGCTACAAGGCCGTGCTTTTGGCCGCCGCCGAACTTCCCCGCATGTTTCCACTGCTGATGACGGCGGCCGGCACCCTGGCGCCGGCGCGGGTGCTGGTGATTGGTGCCGGCGTGGCCGGCTTGCAGGCCATTGCCACGGCGCGCCGTTTGGGCGCCGTGGCAATGGCCTACGACGTGCGCCCGGCGGTGCGCGAACAGGTGGAGAGTTTGGGCGGCCAATTTGTCGACCTGCAATTGGACAGCGCCGACAGCGAAGACGCTGGCGGTTACGCCAAGGCCCAGGGCGAAGATTTCTACCGCCGCCAGCAGGAAGAACTGGCCAAGGTGGTGGCCGCCAACGACGTGGTGGTTACCACCGCCGCCATTCCCGGCCAGCAGGCGCCCATTTTGATTACCGAAGCAGCGGTGGCGGCCATGGCGCCCGGGTCGTTGGTGGTGGATTTGGCTGCCGAGCGCGGCGGCAATTGCGCCCTGACTCGCCCCGGCGAAACGGTCGAGGCCGGCGATGTAAAAGTAATGGGCCCGCTCAATTTGCCCTCCACCGCCCCCTACCACGCCAGCCAGATGTACGCGCACAATATCACGACGTTTTTGCGGCATCTGGTGGAGGAGGGCGCTTTAAAAATTGATCTGGAAGACGAGATCACCCGGGAGACGCTGGTGACTCGGGACGGAGAAATCGTCCATCCCCGGGTGCGCGAATTGTTAAAACTGGCCGAGCCGGCCGCAGGAGAGGAGTCGTAATGGAAACGCTGGTGGTCGCCCTGACTGTTTTTGCCCTGGCCGTCTTCGTCGGTTTTGAAATCATTACTAAAATACCGCCCACCCTGCACACGCCGCTGATGTCGGGCTCCAACGCTATATCTGGCATTACGCTGATTGGCGCCGTGCTCTCCGCCGGTTCCCAGTACACCACCTTGACGACGGCGCTGGGCGTTGTCGCCGTGTTCCTGGCCACCCTCAATGTGGTGGGCGGCTTTCTGGTGACCCACCGCATGCTGGGCATGTTCAAAAGGCGGGATTGAGCGATGTACGAGACGCTGATCAATTTTGCCTACCTGGTCGCTTCAATCCTCTTTATTCTCGGCCTCAAAGGGCTGACCCATCCGCGCACCGCGGTGCGCGGCAATTTGCTGGGTGCCCTGGGCATGCTGCTGGCCGTGGTGGTCACCCTGCTGCACCACAAGGTCGTCAGCCTCGAATACATTCTCTACGGCCTGGCCGCTGGCACCCTGGTGGGCGCGGTGCTAGCGCTCAAAATCCAGATGACGGCGATGCCCGAATTGGTGGCCCTGTTCAACGGCTTTGGCGGCAGCGCCTCGGTGCTGGTGGCCGGCGCCGCCTTGATTGAGAGCCAGACGCCGACCGCGCAATCTTCGGTAGCCACTTCGGCCTCGGGCATTATCGGCGCCGTGACGTTTTGGGGCAGTCTGGTGGCGCTGGTCAAATTGCGCGAATGGGTGCAGGGGGGGCTGATCTTTCCGGCGCAGCAAGCGGTTAATATTTTGCTGGCCCTGGGGGCTCTGGCGGCCGGCGCCCTGGTGGTGCTGGAGCCGTCTCACACCAATATGTTCTGGATTATGGTGGCCGTCGCTTCGTTGCTGGGCGTGTTGCTGGTGGCGCCCATCGGCGGCGCCGACATGCCGGTGGTGATCGCCTTTTTGAACTCCTGCTCGGGGCTGGCGGCGGCGGCCACGGGTTTTGTGCTGAGCAATAACGTGCTGATCATCGCCGGTTCGCTGGTGGGCGCTTCGGGGCTCATTCTCACCCAGATCATGTGCCGGGCAATGAACCGCTCGCTGGGCAATGTGTTTTTTGGCGGGGTGGGCGTCGCCGCAGAGAGTAGCAGCGACGACGAGGTCTACGCCGGCAAGGTCAAGTCGACGTCGGCCGAGGAGGTGGCCATGTTGTTTGAGACGGCGCGGCGGGTGGTGGTGGTGCCCGGCTACGGCATGGCGGTGGCGCAGGCGCAGCACGCGGTGCGCGATTTGGCCAACGAACTGGAGGCGCGCGGGGTGGAGGTGGAGTACGCCATTCACCCAGTGGCCGGCCGCATGCCCGGGCATATGAACGTACTGTTGGCCGAGGCCGAGGTGGCCTATGACAAGCTCAAGGAGATGGACATTGTCAATCCGTCGTTTGAGCAGACGGATGTGACGTTGATTATTGGGGCCAACGACGTGGTCAATCCGCTGGCGCGGGCCGATGATTCGGGGCCGATTGCGGGGATGCCTATTTTGGACGTGGATCGGTCGCGCACGGTGGTGGTGATTAAGCGGAGTTTGAGTCCGGGGTTTGCGGGGATTCCCAATCCACTTTTTGCGGCGGATAATACGTTGATGTACTTTGGCAGTGCCAAGGAGGCGGTGTTGGATTTGGTGACGGCTATTAAGGAGAATTGAAGTACTGCGCATGTTGGAAAGGGGGCTGTCGACAGGGGAGATCAAGAGGTAGGTGCGGGCGGGGGCCACTACGTTTGCCACCATGGCGTATATCATTGTGGTGAATCCGCTTATTTTGGGGGAAGCGGGGATGCCGCGCGAGGGGGTGATGGTGGCCACCTGTTTGGCGGCGGCGGTGGGGTGTTTTTTGATGGGGGCGTTGACCAATTATCCCTTTGCGCTGGCGCCGGGGATGGGGCTCAACGCGTTTTTTGTGTACACCGTGGTGATTGGCATGGGGGTGCCGTGGCAGGGGGCGTTGGCGGCGGTCTTTGTTTCGGGGGGAATCTTTCTGGTATTGACATTGACCCGGGTGCGGGAGGGGATTGTCAATGCCATTCCGTTGAGCTTGAAGTATGCGGTGAGTGTGGGCATTGGGTTTTTTATTGCGTTGATCGGGTTGAAGAATGCCGGCATTGTGGTCTTTCATCCGGGGACCGGCAGTTTGGGTTTGGTGGACGGACGTTACTTTGCCGATGAGGAGTTGCGGCAGTTGTTGCCGTTTGGAACTACGCGGGAGAGTGTGGGGATGGCCGTGGTGGGGTTGGTGTTGACCGGGGGGTTGGTGGTGCGGCGGGTGAAGGGGGCGCTGTTGTGGGGAATTTTGGGGGCGACGCTGGTGGGAGTGCCGCTGTGGGTGGTGAATGTGGAGGGCGCGCAGGTGATTGGGTGGCCTTCGGGGTTGGGGCAGACGTTTATGGCCATGGACTTTGGGGCGTTGTTGAGCGCCGGGCTGGTGACGGTGATTTTTACTTTTACCTTTGTCGACCTCTTCGATACGCTGGGCACCCTGGTGGGGGTGGCCAGCAAGACGGATATGCTGGATGAACGGGGGCGATTGCCGCGGGCCAAGCGAGCGCTACTGGCCGATTCGCTGGCGACTATGGCGGGCACGGCGCTGGGGACCAGTACTACTACGACGTATGTGGAAAGTGCCGCCGGGGTGGTCGAAGGCGGGCGCACGGGCTGGACACCTATTACTTGTGGTGTCTTATTTCTTTTGGCGCTCTTTTTGGCGCCGCTGGTGCAGCACATTCCGGCGGCGGCCACCGCCCCCGCACTGGTAATTGTGGGCATTTTTATGATGGAGCCGGCCACCCGCATAAATTTTGGCAATTACTTAGAGGCCATTCCCGCCTTTTTTACCATTGCCTTTATGCCGCTGGCGTTCAGCATTGCCGAGGGCATTTTCGCCGGTATTCTCGCCTATGCGTTGCTGCGTTTGTTGAGCGGTCGCTGGAGAGAGGTGAGGTGGGCTTTGTGGATGCTCGCGGCGTTTTTTATCTTGCGTTTTTTCTTGATCTGAACTGGACTGGCACGCGGCTTGGAAGGGCGTTTAGCAAATCTGCTCGCCGTCGATAATAATGTTCTAAAAAGGGTACTTAATAGGTTAATTAGTAGCTAACCTCTCTGTGTGGAGACTGTTTTCCCTGGGGTATCTATGTCTCATCTTATGAGACATAGATACCCCAGTTCTATTTTGAGAAGGAAGTTTTTAGAGAGAGGCCGGCGGTCGTACAAGACTGGTACAAATCGTGCTAGGTGTTGGGTAAAACACATAGCAAACTTTACCGCGCGGAGGAAGAGATGGTTGCTACCGGTGAACAACAGAGAACAGAAGTGAAGGGAAAAACGGACGTGACAGAGGCATACTGGCGCGACATACAGCATTTTAAACCCCTTAGTCGCCAACAAGAAGCGGCTTTGGCGCGCCGCGCCCGACGGGGAGACCGTCGCGCCCAACATCAATTGGTTGAGGCCAATTTGCGTTTTGTGGTCAGTGTAGCCCGTTCGTACTCCGGACGCGGCTTGACTATGCTCGAGTTGATTGTCGAAGGCAATTTGGGACTTTTGGAAGCGGCGCAGCGCTTTGATGAAAGACGCGGCCTAAAATTCATCACCTATGCGGTTTGGTGGATTCGCCAGGCCATACTCAAGGC